>CALIBA010000068.1 GCA_938045435.1 uncultured Selenomonas sp. | reverse complement strand
CTGCTCAACGTGCTGGCCGAAAACGGCATCTACGTTTCCTCCGCCTGCGGTGGCGTTCCATCAAAAATATGCTCGCTGCTGATACCGGTTTCTATCAGATCTTCATACATCACCCATTCTCCTCCTGCACAGTATAGGATCAACATTCATTTAGCAAGTCATGTGCTTTGCTCTGACTCAGTAATTTCACGTTTTGCAAAAAGTGCCTGCACAAAATCTCTGGCATGGAATGGTCTAAGATCGTCCACGCCTTCACCAACACCAATCCATTTAATAGGCATCGCCAGCTGTGCTTTGATCCCTATGGTAACGCCGCCCTTTGCCGTCCCATCGAGTTTTGTCAAGACAACACCCGAGACCGGTGCCGCCTGTGTAAACACCTCTGCCTGACGAATGGCATTCTGTCCAGTGGAGGCATCCAAGACAAGCAGCGTTTCATGCGGCGCTCCTGGAATCTCACGTCCAATGACCCGATAGATCTTCTCTAGTTCCTGCATGAGATTATACTTCGTCTGGAGGCGTCCCGCTGTATCGACGATCACCACATCGGCCCTGCGTGCCTTCGCTGACTGCATGGCATCAAAGACAACCGCAGCGGGGTCGGAGCCTTCAGTGTGCTTGATTACTTGTGCACCCGCACGCTGTCCCCATATTTCCAGCTGATCGATGGCGGCTGCGCGAAATGTATCTGCCGCGGCGAGAAGCACGGACTTTCCCTGTCCCGTGTAAAATGCACTCAGCTTTCCAATGGTTGTCGTCTTTCCAACCCCGTTGGTACCAATGACAAGAATGACCGTAGGCCCATCCTCAGCCATATGGAATGTATCTTCTCCAACTTCTAAAATACGGATGATTTCCTGCTGCAAAAATGGAATCAGATCATCGGGTGTATGAATCTCCTTCTCTCGAATGCCCTTACGCACAGCAGCGATGAGCATTTCCGTCGTCTTGACACCAACATCCGCCATAAGAAGCGTTTCTTCCAACTCATCAATCAGATCATCATCAATATCTGCATATCCGATAATCAGACGCTCTATACTCTGCGTAAAGTTTTCCCTTGTTTTCGTTAAGCCTTTTTTAAGACGGTCAAAAAAGCCCATGACAACTCCCTTCTCCATTAAGCATATGAAGCATTTTGCACAGATTCATAATCCTGCAATCGTATGGAAAGAATTTTTGAAACACCCGCATCTTCAACAGTGACGCCGTACATCGTATCTGCCGCGCGCATGGTTCCCTTGCGGTGTGTCACCACAATAAACTGCGTATGCTTCGCGAACTCCTGCAAAAAATCACCAAAACGCGATACATTTGCCTCGTCGAGCGGTGCATCTATTTCATCCAAAATGGAAAATGGGGAAGGCCGATATTTTAGGAATGAAAAGAGCAGGGCGATCACCGTCAGCGCACGCTCTCCTCCCGACAGCGCAGATAGATTCTGCCGCTTCTTTTCGGGCAGGGTGACGAGAATCTCCACGCCGCTGCTGAGTATATCCTCCGGCGCAGTAAGCCGCAGCTCTGCTGTTCCACCGCCAAACAGACGGATGAAGATTTCATTGAAATATCGTTGAATCTGCTCGAATGCCTCTCGAAATGTCCGTGACATATCTGTATCAATCTTTCGGATGATTTGCTCTATGTCCTCTTTTGCTGCCTGTAGATCCCGAATCTGCGCCTCCTCCTCATCATAACGTGCTTGTCGTTCTGCGTATTCCTCAATGGCATTGGGATTGATACTGCCAAGCGCACGAATTGCATCATTCAGCCGCTGCATCTGCGCTGTGAGGACATCATCGGCAATATCCTGTGCCTCAGATGCAGCGGCATCTGGTGTCATTCCAAAGTCCGAAAGCAATATACTGCGGCAGTCATCCATACGCACGCTGACACGATCTAAGTCCTTATCGCTTTCGTGGAGCTTGCCTCTAATATTATCGATCTCTGCCGCATATTTCTTTATTTCATCATCGAAAAGGCGTGTTCTTGCTTCGTATTCAATCCTCTGATCCTTCAACCTGCGACAGGCATCCAGACGTTCTCTCAGGATCTCGTCCTGCTCTGCAATCTCCCTGCTGAGTTCTTCCATCGCCTTTGCATCAGCAGACAGTTCATCCGTCAAATCTGCAATTTGCGCTGTCACATCCTCCAATGCGCGCATGGCTTCCTTTCGTTCTATCTCGCGCAGCTTGTGATGGTCGGCGCCCGTCAGAATCTCGGCATTGAGCGCCGCACAGTCCACCTCTAACGCATGCGCAAGACGTTCTATGGACGTCCTTTCAGTATATATCTTTTCGATACACGCATTGGTCTGGTTCAGCTCTTCGGAAAAGCGCCGTGCATGCGCTTCACACTGCGTCAAATGCCGCAAAACTCTCGTCTTTTTTTCCTGCAGACCGGCAGATGTTTCTATCTGCATATGTGCAGCAGTCTCCAATTCCCGAACAGCCGCGTCCTGGTCCTTGATACGCTCTTTCAATACATCGCATTTTCCACGTTCTTCAATCAGCTTTTGCTTGATCTGCTCCATGCGCTCCCGAATAGACACGTGCTGCTCCTGCTGACCCTGACGCAGCTGTGCATGTTCTTCCAGTTGATGCTGCAATTGATGATACTGCTCCATTTTAATACGCGCTTGATCACTTAACTTATCGATCTCATGCTGTCGATTCAACAAAAAGGACTGCCCTTTTCTCCGCCCCCCGCCCGAGAGCGAACCACCTGGACTGAGCAGCTCTCCTGTGCTGGTGACAATACGGATGCGGTACCCAAGTGCCTTCGCTGCCTCTAGCGCATCATCCAGAGAATCTATCACCAGTGTTTGTGCAAGGAGATGATCGACTACCTTTTGATATTTTCCCTGTGTCGTAACCAGATGGCTTGCCCAACCGATGACCCCACGTATCGAAGAAATGTCAATGTCCCTTGGCTTCCGAGCAACGATTGTTGTAAGCGGCAGAAAGGTCACACGCCCTCCATGCTGCCTCTTGAGATAGGAAATTGCCGCCTTTGCAACCTGTGCATCTTCTGTGACAATACTGCGGACACTGCCGCCCAGGGCCACCTCTATGGCGGTCAGATATTGCTCTGGAATATGAATCAGCTCGGCAACAGCACCGGAGACGCCACGCCGCCATGCTTCAGTAGACTGGAGAACCGTCTGGACATCCTTGCCAAATCCTTCATAACTCTCCTGCATCTTCTTGAAGAACTCCAGATTCCGCCGCATTTGCTGAAGATCACTCTCCGTCTCGCGGATATGCGCTTCTAAAATGCGCCCTTCTTCTTCGGCTTTTTCCAACATATATTTGATTTGACCATGCTCTTGCTCATCGCTGTGGAGCTGTTGCTCCATTTGACTAACGCTGCATGTCTTATCACGAAGCATCTCTTGAAGCTCATGCAGAGATTCCTTCTTTTTGGCAAGATTTTCCTGCTGCTCTCGCTGCCACACATCGCCGCGTTCAAACGTGCTCGTGAGAACAGCCAAATGCTCCCGCAGCTTTGCCATAACATGTTCTGCCGCTTCATAAGATTTCCTGCTGTGTGCCGCCTGCTGTTCTTGTTGATGAAGCGTCCGTCCGAGTGCTTCTATTTCTGCCCGCTTTTTCAAAGACGTTTGATTTTTCTCTGTATAGGCAGAACGCTTCTGCGCGATCATATGCTCAATCTGTATGATTTCCTGCGCCGTTGCCTCAATCTTAGCGCGATCAGATGCCATAAGTTTTTCCAGATCATCTTTTCGCTTCATGCCCTGATCCTGACGCCCCATGAGAACCGCAGATTGCTTATTTAGATGATCGTATTTCTCCTGTAGTACACGGATCTTTTCTTCTTTCTCTGCAAGTTCTGTATCAATCCTTACAATAGCTTCTCCAAGTGCATGCTTCTCCTCATCTGCATGGCTCCGCTTTTGAATCGACATTGCTTCTGCATCACGCTGCATCCGCATCAAATCATCCAGCTTTGCCTTCTCGTCCGAAAGTCTTTCGTATTGCCGCACAAGCGCAGTTAACTGATACTGGCGGCGCTCTGCAACGAGTGTCCTATGGGTTTCCGTTTTTTTCGCCTGTTTCGATAAAGGCTCTAGTTCAGCGGCCTGTGCATGCATAATGTCACGCAGGCGAATCAGATCCCCATCGTTCTCCCGAAGCCTGCGCAGTGCCTCCTGCTTGCGCGTGCGATACTTCGTGATCCCTGCCGTTTCCTCAAAAAAAACGCGCCGCTCCTCGGGACGGCTATCCAGAATATCATTGAGGCGATTCTGACCGATGATGCTCATGCCATCGTGCCCAATGCCAGTGTCTGCAAAAAGCTGATAAATATCCTTGATCCGGCAGCGCGCATCATTCAGATAGACTTCACTGTCACCGTTGCGGTACAGACGGCGCTTAACGACAACCTCCTCATAGTCAATCGACAGGGACTTATCTCGATTGTCAAAGACCAGTACCACTTCGGCGACACTCAGCGCACGGCGTCCAGCAGATCCTGCAAATATAATATCCTCAGAGCGGAGTCCCCGCAGCGTGCGGATATTCTGCTCGCCAAGCACCCAGCGGATGGCATCCGTAATGTTGCTTTTTCCACTGCCGTTCGGCCCCACAACAGCCGTGATTCCCTCATCGAACATAATGACGATCCGCTCAGCGAATGATTTGAACCCATACGCCTCCAAGCGCTTTAACTGCACGCTATGCACCTGCCTTTACCGATTCGTTCGTTCATTATACCAGAACGGTCGGGAAATTTCAAAAAACTGTACCCCATGTGAAAAAACTATGTTATAATAATAACGTTTATGGAGTTTCTTTTAGCTTTATTAGGGGGTAATCACATGCCACTCGTCGGAACTAAAGAAATGTTTCAAAAAGCCTATGACGGCGGCTATGCCATTGGTGCTTTCAATGTCAACAACATGGAAATCGTCCAAGGAATCACAGACGCTGCCGGTGAACTCAAATCCCCTCTGATTCTACAAGTTTCAGCGGGCGCCCGAAAATATGCCCGCCATGAGTATCTCGTCCATCTCGTAAAAGCTGCACTTGAGATCAACGATATTCCCATCGCACTTCACCTCGACCATGGTGCAGATTTTGACATCTGCAAGTCCTGCATTGACGGTGGCTTTACCTCCGTCATGATCGACGGCTCACATCTTCCTTACAATGAGAATGTGGAAC
>CALIBA010000067.1 GCA_938045435.1 uncultured Selenomonas sp. | reverse complement strand
CAGAGGTAGTCGTCACGGGACAAGATTCTCAGCTCTTTGATGGCATCCCTGAGAAAAATATCTGCTGGATGAGCCATACAGACTACATCAGTTCACTTCCTGGAGATTTCCATGTAACAGCGCATACGCCGGTTTGTCCTATAGCAGCGATGGAAAATTCGAATAAGCATCTCTATGCCGTTCAATTTCATCCTGAGGTCTTGCATACAGCGTACGGGGCTCAGATTCTGCGAAACTTTGTCTATCGCATCTGTGGCTGCACAGGAACATGGCGCATGGATTCCTTTGTCCAGAAAACCATAGAGGAGCTGCGTCTGAAAATAGGAACAGGGCGTGCACTCTGTGCTCTTTCAGGCGGCGTTGATTCCTCTGTCGCGGCAGTGCTTCTCTCAAAAGCAATCGGGCAGCAGCTTACCTGTGTTTTTGTGGATCATGGTTTGCTGCGCAAAGGAGAAGGAGATGAAGTAGAAGCTGTTTTTGGTGCTTCAGGTGTCTATGATGTCAACTTTATCCGTATCAATGCCCATGATCGTTTTTATGAAAAACTCAGAGGCGTGACTGAGCCAGAGCAAAAGCGCAAGATCATTGGTGCAGAGTTTATTCGTGTTTTTGAAGAAGCTGCACGTGAGATTGGCACCGTGGACTTTCTCGTGCAGGGGACGATCTATCCGGATGTCATAGAAAGCGGTCTTGGAAAATCAGCTGTGATAAAATCTCACCACAATGTTGGAGGTCTGCCTGACCATGTGGACTTCAAAGAGATTGTAGAGCCTCTTCGTCTGCTTTTTAAGGATGAGGTGCGCGCAGCAGGACGTGAGCTTGGACTTCCGGAGTCCCTTGTTGATCGACAGCCTTTTCCGGGACCTGGACTTGGGATTCGTATCATCGGTGAGGTTACTGCGGAAAAAGTACATATCGTACAGGAAGCGGATGCAATTTACCGTGAAGAAATTATCAATGCAGGTCTGCATAAAGGCCTAGGGCAATACTTTGCAGCGTTGACAAATATGCGGTCTGTCGGAGTCATGGGGGATGGACGTACTTACGATTATGCCATCGTCCTTCGTGCTGTAAATACCAGTGATTTTATGACAGCAGAAGCAGCACAGATTCCATGGGATGTACTGAGTAAAGTCACCACACGTATCGTTAATGAAGTCCGCGGTGTCAATCGTGTGCTCTATGATTGTACAGGGAAGCCGCCTGCAACAATTGAACTTGAATAGTAAAAATAAGCGCAGAGTGCCTTGTATATCAAGGTTCTCTGCATTTTTTATTTTCTGTGACCTCCGTTTTGATCCCTTTGTTGATGGATTGCTTTCAATGGCGTCAATATATTGGCATACATTAGGATGCAGCATGGTTATATGTATCAGATGTCTGTCCGATGGTGGTATAAAAATGCTTATAGAAAAGGATGCGTTTACTATCCTCAATGTGTCCTTTGAACCTGTGTGTATAGTTTGCTCCCGTCTTCACCCTCGAAGAATCCATAGATGAATTTTCCGTTTTTATCCTAAAAGAATTTTGGCGTGGAGGAGATCAATGTCTCGGGCGTGGTCATGCCGATGAGAGCAATTTTCTTGCCGTCGAGCGTGATGCGTTTATGTGTCTTAAGTACAGGGGTATTTGTCCACTTGTCGATGAAGTTGCAGCTGTGGTACCCGCATGCGGGGCAAGTTCCAAGAAGCGATCCATACCGAAGTCGTATAGAAGGATCTTCCAATACAAAGAGGAGTGTGATGTATAATTAAGATGCTTGTCATTGTGAGGGTGACAAGGATCTGTTATACTCCTTTATATCCATAAGGTTATTATGGTATTCACTAAAAAATATGAACTATTTTCAGATGATGGGGGATTTTTGGTATGAAAATTGGGGTTGTTAGTGACAGTCATGGGTTATTATCTGTATTTGAAGATATGCTTACAGTTCCAGGTACGGAAGATGTTGCGCTGTGGCTCCATGCGGGGGATTTTGCAGTGGATGCAAAGGTTCTGGCAGAGCGTACAGGAAAGAAGGTTTCATGCGTTCTTGGTAATTGTGATTCTTACGTGGATAGTATTTATGATGAAACGACGATAGATGTGGCAGGGCATCGTATTTTTCTAACACATGGGCATCTGTTTCATGTTGGTTTTGGAACAGAGAGACTTGCGATGGCCGCCCGTGAAGCCGGAGCCGATATGGCCGTTTTTGGACACACACATATCGCATATGAGGAGTATGGCGATATTACCATCCTCAATCCAGGCAGTATCGCAAAGCCGCGTGATGCACAGCATGGTTCGTTTATGCTCATAGAGATTACAGAAAAAGAGCCGCCACAGATAACATTGATTCGTTTGCCGTAAGATCTCAAAAATCCTATTTATACAGATTTGACATGACCGATAGGTGTGGAGAAATGATAAAAAAAATTTATCAATAATATAATAAAATAGAACTAAAAAATAATAAAATTACTAGGGGAATATCTTATGGAATCCCTTCTAAAATTGAACAAGATTCACTTTTTATAAGGTGTTACGCTTGATTTGAGAAGCTTGAAAGCAAGAGAAAAATATGTTATGATTTAGCTGACAGGTGTATAAGTTATATTTATAGGAGGGATTATTTTGCGAGAACTAGACGCAAAAGAAATCACGGAGAATATTGCCGCGATGTGCAAAGAAGCGGCGTATTACCTTCCTCATGATGTCTACGAGGGACTAAAAAGGGGGCGAGAGACAGAAGAATCTCCCGTAGGCAAGGTCGTTTTGGATCAGATCATCCGGAATGCTGAGATTGCCCGTGAAGAAGATCGACCGTACTGTCAGGATACGGGGATGACTATTGTGTTTGTAGAGATCGGGCAGGATCTTCACATCACAGGAAAACTACTTGATGATGCAATCAACGAGGGGATTGCAAAGGGGTATACGGAGGGCTATCTGCGCAAATCTGTTGTTGCAGAACCACTTTTTAACCGCAAGAACACGCAGGATAACACACCCGGGATTATCTACACAAAGGTTGTTCCGGGAGATCGACTCGAGATTACGATCGCCCCAAAAGGGTTCGGCTCTGAGAATAAGTCCGGTGTGAAGATGCTCGTTCCTGCGGATGGGGTCGAGGGTGTGAAGAAAGCTGTGATGGAGATCATTCAGCATGCGGGACCGAATCCATGTCCGCCGATGGTTGTTGGCATTGGTATTGGTGGAACGATGGATCAGGCAGCACTTCTCTCGAAAAAGGCGCTGACTCGTCCCATTGATTCCCGTAATGCCACACCAGAATATGCAAATCTTGAGCGTGAACTTCTCCAAGAGATCAACAAAACAGGCATTGGACCGCAGCTTGGCGGAACGACGACGGCAATTGCGGTCAATATTGAATGGGGAGCAACGCATATCGCAGGTCTGCCCGTTGCTGTTACCATCTGCTGTCATGCACTCAGACATGCGCATCGCGTGTTATGATTTTAGGATGCTGGACTGTGTATATTTAGGGAGGAATGCCCAATGGCGGAAAGTATCCGTATCACTACTCCATTTACGGAGGAGATGTCCCGAAAATTGAGAGCCGGAGACAGCGTGCTGATTACGGGGACGATCATCAGTGCGCGTGATGCAGCGCACAAGGCGATGACGGAAGCTCTTGCAAAAGGGGAATCTCTGCCTGTTGACTGGCATGATCAAATTGTTTACTACCTTGGACCCACACCTGCAAAACCGGGCGATCCGATTGGTTCCTGCGGACCAACGACCTCCGGGCGTATGGATGCCTATACGCCGACGATGCTTGCACAGGGAATCAAGGGGATGGTTGGCAAGGGATCGCGTTCACCGGAAGTCGTTGATGCAATGAAGAAGAATGGTGTCACCTACTTTGCCGCCGTTGGTGGAGCAGCGGCGCTGATAGCAAAATCAGTTAAAAAATATGAGGTAGTGGGATATCCGGAACTCGGACCAGAAGCTGTTGCAAAATTGACAGTTGAAGATTTTCCCTGTATTGTCGTGATTGACTCGGAGGGGAATGATTTCTACGAAATCGGGCAAAAGCCCTACCGCAGGCTCTGATCTGTATTTATTTCATGGGTTGGTGCATGACAAATCTAAGGAAGCTTCTGAATCAGAGGAGCGGCTGTTTCTCAGCAGTTTCCAGGGATCTACATATTTAGGAGGTATGAAATGTTCCACACAACCTTTTACATGCGGCGGCTGCATTCACTGGTTGGGCTTGTTGTCGTTGGCGTGTTTCTCTTTGAACACGTTTTTACGAATTCGACAGTACTCCATGGAGCAAAAGCGTTTAATGACTCGCTTGCTATGATGGAGCTCATTCCCCGTCCTTTATTTTATGGACTTGAGATCTTCGCCATTGCTCTTCCGCTGCTCTTTCATGCAATTTACGGGATCTATATTGCGGCGCAGGCGAAGAACAACCCAAGTCATTATGGATATGTGCGTAATTGGCAGTTCGCTGTACAACGTTATACGGCATGGCTGCTGATCCCCTTTCTCATTTGGCATGTTGGCTATATGCGTATTTGGGAGAAGGGGGTCATGGGGACGCATGTCAACTATGACCTGCTCTACACCTACTTTGTGACGGGAGACTATGCGATCCTCCATACGGTGCTGTATACGATCGGCATGCTCGCAGCGATTTTTCACTTCTGTAATGGTATCTCGACGTTTTGCATGACATGGGGAATTGCCAAGGGACCGCGCGCCCAGTCTGTCATCAATGCAATGGCAATGGGGCTCTGCACATTGATGAGTCTTGTCACACTTGCCTTCATGGCCAGTTATTTCATGTAAGAATCGCAGCAAAGGAGAGTTAGAATGGCTAAAGTACCAGAAAATAAGGTAATCATCGTTGGCGGCGGTCTGGCGGGTCTTCTGGCTGCACTTAAGGTCTGTGAGGGCGGCGGCACGGTCGATCTCTTTTCCTACTGCCCGGTGAAGCGTTCTCATTCACTCTGTGCACAGGGCGAACGCGAGCGCCCCGAACGTATACGTCTTACCGGCCTGCCGGC
>CALIBA010000066.1 GCA_938045435.1 uncultured Selenomonas sp. | reverse complement strand
AGGGGCTTTGGGAGAAGATCCGCAAGAACATCGCGAAGATCGGGGTGAAGGTCATCTATCAGGCACTGCTTCTCTTCTATGTGGCGCAGTCTCCAAACTGTCCTCCAAAGATCAAGGCGGGGATTTTAGGAGCGCTCGGTTATCTGATTTCGCCGCTTGATCTAATTCCGGACTTCATGCCGGGGATTGGCTATGCTGATGATGCGACTGCAATTGCAGCGGCTGTGGCACTAGCACAGATCTATATCAATGATGAGATCCGTGCACAGGCAAAGGCCAAGATTGAGGATCTGTTTGGAGAGGAGGCTCTTAGAAACATAGAGGAATAGTTTTAGGGAAACATGAAAAAATATCAACCATGCATCCTATGACTGCATGGTTGATATTTTTATCTAGTGGGTGTTATTTCCCTGTAAAGGAAAATGTGAGTCCCTGCATGAGTGAGGGAACGATACCGCCCTCCAGTTCGATTTGGCCTGGCATGGATCCCTTTGCATTAAAGAGCAGGGTGCAGTGCCCACTTTCGCGAATGGTGGCGTTTGCATTTTCTCCGACGCGGGTCACTTTATATTTCTGTTTCCCAACGGAAAGCGTATCGCCGACGAGAATATCACTCATCAACTCGCCTGTGGTATGTTCAACAACCATCTCGGCAAGGTTTGGATGTGTGCCCTCGTCCAGTAGTATGACGCTGTTGTTTGTCTCAAGGAATTTGCGCGCTAGTTTCCCAATGGCGGTGATGCTGACTTCGTACTTTATACGCATTTGTCTTCCTCCCCTAAAGCACTCTTACATCGCTGTGAACCATTATATCATAAGGTGCTGTTGTTGTAAAAAGTTTCACCTCGTTTCATTCATTGACAAATAAAACGGAAGTTAGTACACTCAATTTATGCGAAGGAATCATTATTAAGTATGGGAAAATTCCGACGAAATTGATTTTCACTAGGGGGACTTAATATGCAAGATATTCGTATTGAAAGCCCACTTCAAGGAAGGCTCATTCCGCTTTCAGAGGTCTCGGACCCGGCTTTTGCCAGTGGTGCAATGGGCCGCGGGGCTGCGGTTGCTGATCCTGAGGGGCGCGTTGTTTCTCCTGTGGATGGAGAGATTACCGTACTTTTTGCCTCAAAGCATGCCATTGGGATTCATGGGGCAGATGGTACGGATATTCTTATCCATGTCGGTGTGGATACGGTAAAGCTCGAGGGAAAGCATTTTACCGCACATGTTATGCAGGGGGATAAGGTAAAGCGCGGTCAACTTTTGATCGAATTTGATCCCGCCGCCATTTGTGCCGAGGGATATGAGACGACGACACCTGTGCTCATCACAAATGCTGCGGACTATGGGAAGATTACTGTTGCCTTGGGTGATGCAGAAATATCCTCGGGCGGTGATGCAGAGGATGTCCCTGCACAGGAAAGTACGCCCGCGGCATCGGCAGAGGATGAAACTGATCCAAATTTGCCGAAGGAGGAGCGCGTTGCAAAGCTGATCTGGAAATATATCGGCGGCCCGAGCAATGTACGCAGCGCCGAGCACTGTGCGACGCGGCTGCGCCTCATTGTTAACGATAAGTCCATCATCGACGAGAAGGCGATTGAAAATATTGATGGGGTAAAGGGGCAGTTTTTTGCTGCTGCGCAGTATCAAATTATCCTCGGTACAGGATTTGTTGATAAGGTGTTCAATGCTTTTGTTGCAGGGACAAACCTCGTTGGAGCGGTGAGCAGCAAACAGGAAGCATATGACCAGATGACCCCTTTGCAGAAGATTTCCCGCACGCTCGGCGATGTATTTGTGCCAGTCATTCCGGTGCTTGTTGCAACAGGTCTTTTTATGGGACTGCGCGGCATGGTGCAGAGCCTCGGCATCGAGATGAATGAGAATCTTGTGCGCATGAGCCAGATCCTCACAGATACGGCCTTTGCCTTCCTGCCTGCGCTCGTCTGTTGGTCGACGATGAACCGCTTCGGCGGTACGCCGGTCATTGGCATTGTACTCGGACTCATGCTCGTTGCACCGCAGCTCCCTAATGCCTATGCGATTGCTGCTGGGGATGCGGTGCCGATTACGATGGAGATTTTTGGAATTCCGATTCCTGTCGTCGGGTATCAAGGGTCGGTGCTTCCGGCACTTGTTCTCGGTATTTTTGCGGCACGTCTGCAAAAGTGGTTTAAGACATTTGTGCCGGACATTGTTGATCTCATTGTAACGCCGTTTTTGACGCTGCTCGTCTCGATGCTGTTCGGTCTGCTTGTCATTGGACCCATCATGCACACCCTTGAAATTGGAATCTTTGGCGCAGTACGTGCCTTTTTGGAGCTGCCCTATGGCATTGGCGGTTTTGTCGTCGGTGGGCTCCATCAGGTCATTGTGGTGTTTGGTGTGCATCATGTGTTCAATGCGCTTGAGGTGCAGCTGCTCGCGACGACGGGCGCTGACCCGTTTAATGCCATCATCACGGGGGCAATTGTGGCGCAGGGCGGTGCCGCGGTCGCCGTGGCAGCACGCACGCACGATGCAAAGAAGCGAGCTCTTTATATTTCCTCGGCAGTGCCTGCGTTCCTAGGTATCACGGAGCCTGCGATTTTTGGTATCAATCTGCGCTTTATGAAGCCGTTCATTTACGGGCTTGCGGGCGGCGCATGTGCGGGGGCTGTTGCAGGATTCCTTCATCTTGCGGGAACAGGGATGGGCATCACGGTGCTGCCGGGCACACTGCTCTATCTTGACCACCTTGCAGAATATATTCTCGTCAACGTAGTGGGCTTTGCTGTTGCATTTGGTCTGACCTTTATGTTCTTTCGTCCCGAGGAGTGAGTGCCGTGGAGCATTTTGACAAGCAGGAAATTGATACAAAACTTGCGGAGGGATTTCCTTTTACACACCGCTGGCACAACTGTTTTCATCTGGAGATGCCGTTCGGCTTGATCAATGACCCGAATGGACTGATCTATTATCATGGTGCTTATCATATATTTTATCAATGGAACCCGTTTGGCTGTGTGCATAAGAATAAATCGTGGGCGCACACGAGTACGCGGGATTTTTGCACCTATATATTGCCGGAGCTTGCACTTTGGCCAAGTGATGCACATGATAAGGATGGTTGTTACTCGGGCTGCGCGGTGGAGGAGGACGGGGAGCTGCGTGTACTCTATACCTGCAATGCGAAAGACGAGGCAGGTGTACGCAGTTCTGTGCAGCGTTTTGGCACGTTCGCAAAGGGCGTCGTTAAGAAGGAAGAAATTATTATTGCTGGGCCCCCTGAGGGCTTTACGGCACATTTTCGCGACCCCTATCTCTTTGACTGGCGCGGCGTGCGTCATCTCATTATCGGTGCGCAGACGGTAGATGAGCGCGGCTGTGTCCTTGTTTACCGTGAGACGGCAGATGGATGGCTCTGCCTCGGGGAACTCAGAACGCAGCTTAAGGACTTTGGCTATATGTGGGAGTGTCCGAATCTCCTTTCCTTTGGCGACTGTGATGTGCTTGTCTTTTGCCCGCAGGGGATCGCGGCACGCGCCTACGACAGACAGAATATCTATCAGGCGGGCTATGTTGTAGGGCATGCCTCGATGGATGCAATGGAGATACTCCTACATGGGCGGTTCAAGGAGCTTGATCATGGATTTGATTTCTATGCACCGCAGGTTTTGAGACATGAGGGGCGACATATCCTCATCGGGTGGATGGGGATGCCTGACCGTGAGGAGGAGTACCCAACACGGGCAGAGGGCTGGATGCACAGTCTGACGTTGCCGCGCGAGCCTGTCGCGCCCCGGCATGGCGGTCTTCTACAGCCTGATCATGCTGGCGCTGTCCCTCCACCTGGCGCAGGGCCTGTGGAACGTGGTCATCGACCTGGGCGGCACCGGCCCGAGGCTGCGCAAGCTGTGCCGCGCCCTGGCCATCGCCGTGGCCCTGGCCATCGCCGTCGTCAACGGCCTGCTGCCGGTACTCATCTGCA
>CALIBA010000065.1 GCA_938045435.1 uncultured Selenomonas sp. | reverse complement strand
CCAGACGGTCTCAAGCCATTGGGGGTTTGACGGATCGCCCTCAATTTTTTCACGCAGGCGATTCATGTGCACGGAGACGGTGGAGGTATTGCCGATCGCATCCAACCCCCAGATGCGGTCGTAGAGTGCCTCCTTGCTGAAGACGATCTGTGGATGCTCTGCGAGAAAGAGCAGCAGCTCGAACTCGCGCGTGGCGAGACGTACTTCGCGCCCTGCGACAAAGACGCGATGCGTCCTCGGTTGGATCTCAAGGTCATCGAAGCGCAGAACGCTTGGCACTGTCTGTGTGCTGCCCTTGAGGCGTTCGTAGCGTGTGATGTGCGCCTTGACACGCGCTGTCAGCTCACTCGGGCTGAACGGTTTCACGATGTAGTCGTCCGCACCGAGGCCGAGCGCACGGATCTTGTCCACATCCTCAAGACGTGCCGAGACCATGAGGATGGGGATATCAAGCTCCTTGCGGACATCGCGGCAGATGGCAAAGCCATCTGCGCCTGGCAGCATGACATCGAGCAGGATGAGACCGTACTCACCCGTGAGCGCAAGCCGCTTGCCCTCGTCCCCATCGGCGCAGATGTCCACGGTAAAGCCGCTCGCCTCAAGATAGTCGCGTTCCAGTTCGGCGATGTCGTTATCGTCCTCGATCAGCAGAATTTTTTTCATCACGTGTTTTCCTCTTTCCCAATGGGCAGCAAAAGGACGATCCCAAGACCGCCGGACGGCGACGCCTCTGCCCGAACGCTGCCGCCGAATGCCGTCATGATTTGCCGCACGATGGCAAGTCCGAGTCCGCTGCCCGCCGCGACATTGGTGCGCGCAGCATCCGTGCGGTAAAAGCTGTCAAAGAGTTTTGGCAGCTCGGCGGGGGCGACGCCGACGCCGTCATCGTCACAGCGGATGGCGAGACGATCGCCCTCTGCGGCAAGCGACATACGCACATCGACATCCGCGCTGCGTCTGTATTTGCTGCTGTTTTCCCACAGATTTTTGAGGACACGGGTGAATTCGCTGCGGTCAATGCGCACGGCAGCATCCACATCCCCGTCCTCCAGCGCGAGGTGAACGCCGCGCTCATTGAAATCGCTTGTATGCTCCTCGATGACGGCAGTGAGGAAGTCCCGCGCACGAACCGTCTCCCATGTGAGCGGAAGCTGATCCGTCTCCAGACGCAGAAACTCACGCAGCCGCGTGGTCAGGCCCTCCATGGTCGCCGCAGAGCGCAGAATGCGCTCGATGTAGTGACGCTGTTTATCAGGTGTCTTTGCAATGCCGTCGAGAATGCCGCTCGCATAGCCCTTGATCGCGGTGAGCGGCGTTGCGATGTCGTGGAGGATGCCAATGAAGAGTTCGCGGCGGCGGGATTCCTCCTCCGCCTCGCGTGCCCGCGCACGTTGAAGATCTCTGCGCATATCGTCAAAGGCGCGGCAGGTCATCCCCACCTCGTCGCTCCCCATCGGGGGGAGTGCACGGCTCAGGTCGCCGCGCTGAATGGCGGCGGCGGCACGGCGCAACTCTGCGAGCGGCGTGAGAATCTGTGTGGAGAGGAGGCGTGCGAGGTAGCGTCCAAGGAGCAGGATGCCCGCCGAGGTCGTGAGGATGAGGAGAATGAGTGCGACATCCAGGATCAACTCTCGCGTGTCGTGTGGAATGTGCGGCGGAACATCGCCGCGCATCATCGGAATATCGCCTGCTCCCATGATGACGGTACCGCTGCGCATCCCCTCGTACCGAAAGACGAGCCCGTCCATGTCCCAACAGAGAGCAGAGCCGGCAGATCCGCACTTGTCCGCAACCCTGCGGCTGAGCTCCTCGGGATCCACGCCCTGCGTCAGATAGTTCTCCCCCTTTTGTTTGATGAGGAGACGGATGCCCGCGCTCTCAAGGAGTCGGATGTCGCTCTCAGCGTCATGCTGTCGGAACTTTCTCTTCTCCGCCGCGGCGCGCAGTGAGCTGAGGGCAAACTGTACGGAGAGCGTACGCCCCTGCTCCGGCCAGAGAAGGGCGAGCGCCTGCTGTTGGAGTGTTCCGGTATGGCGCAGGCCGCCGAGCAGTGCCACACCGATGGCGATGAGTACCGCAATCGGAATGACGACCATCAGCACATTGGCTGCCTGTAGTTTTGTCTTGAGCGACAAGTCGCGCAGACGCATGAGTGCACCTCAATTT
The DNA here is from genome assembly GCA_938045435.1 of uncultured Selenomonas sp. Lineage (GTDB taxonomy): Bacteria > Bacillota > Negativicutes > Selenomonadales > Selenomonadaceae > Centipeda. The sequence goes on along the minus strand of CALIBA010000065.1, from coordinate 1,945 downwards.
TCATAAGAAATAGTCCTTGCCATTATAACCGAAATGTGACGAAAAATCTCAGCACACGGGAGAATTTCAAAAAAGTTATTTTTGTGTTTACACTTTGTTTAACATTTCCCCGTATGATGTACCCATCAGCAATGATAAAGACAATTTGAACGCCGAAAGGCAGAGGAGGAACACATCATGGAAATGCAGAATCTCAAGGATCAGGTTACGAAGGTATTCACCCCCGCGCGCCTCAAAAAGGCAGTAGCACTTGCCGTACTCGTCGGAATCGTCTCGGCAGGCGGCGCGTACTACCACCACGGACAGGCGGAAGCACGCTCGATCGCCGAAAAGCAGGCACGCTCCGAAATGGTTGCGGCGCAGGCAGAGCAGCGCGGCATCGTGCTCCTCGATGAGGCAAAGGTGCGGTCGATTGCGGCGGAGGCGATCGGGAAGTCCGAGTCTGAGCTGGACTTCCGCTCCGTCTATCTGACGGCGAAGGATCACGACAGAGACGGAAAGTATCACAAAAATCATCGTGACGGCAAACATGATGCATGGCACGATGGAGCGCACGATGGAAAGCACTATGACGGGGAACACCGTGACGGACGCTATATGCACGATCGTGACGAGCATCCCGATATGATGCCGCAGGCAGTACCCGCACAGGCGACAGATGCTGCAAATGGTCAGCCCGCAGCACGGCCGATGTTCCATCCCACCTACAAGGTAAAGTGTTATGCGGGCAGTGTCAAGTACAAACTCCGTATTGACGCTGTGACCGGAACGGTACTTTCGAGCGATGTGGATGTGGACGACGATATTTTCTAATGACAAAATACGGCATACAGAAACAGCGATCCGATGGGGTCGCTGTTTTTGTGCGTAAAACGTAAGGAAGAACTGATAAATTCAGCTTGTTTCCCTTTGGGAATCCTTTTCGCTTGATCTTCGCACCAATCTTCCACATAATCCTTGGTTTGTATAGAGCAGGATCTAGCAACTTTGGCAGAATGCCTTAAAACACTGATTCATGAAAATAAAAGAGTGGCACAGAATCAGACGGCATATCTGAAACAGGAAAATGATGTAAATTTCCACGAATGAGCCGCTCACCCGTATGGATGGGTGGCTTTCTATATATGTCGATCGCATTATCAATTGGTTGGAATCTTTTCTTTTGCAAAGAATCATTAGGCAACTTCCACCATCCTGTGTTATAATTTTCTTATATTTGAAACGTGGGAGGGAAGACCGTTGTTTGCAAAGACCTATGGTGCGACGACCCTCGGGATTGATGGACGGATTATCGACGTTGAGGTGGATGTGTCGCCCGGGCTGCCGGGGTTTGAACTGGTGGGGCTTCCCGATACGTCGGTGAAGGAGTCAAAGGAGCGGGTACGGACTGCCATTCGGAACTCCGGCATTCAGCTGCGGCAGGAGCGAGTGACGGTCAATCTTGCGCCCGCCGATGTGCGAAAGGACAGTTCGGGGCTTGATCTGCCGATTGCGGTTGGTCTGCTTGCATCCTACGGTATGGTTCCAGAGGCGGCAGTGCAGAATGCGCTTTTCTCTACGGAACTTTCTCTCGATGGAAACTGCCGTCCGATCAGCGGCATTCTCCCGATGGCGATTACGGCGCGGGAACATGGTCTCACAGAGTTTTACGTTGCACCGTCCAATGCAGATGAGGCACTTCTTATTGACGGACTGAAGGTCTATGCGGTCGAGAATCTGGCGCAGCTTGTGCGTCATCTGACTAGTACGGAGAGGCTGACTCCCGCCGCACAAAAACAAACCAAAGACACAAAAGACAACGCCTTCACCGATGACTTTGCGGATGTGCAGGGACAGTATCAGGCGAAGCGTGCGCTTGAGATTGCAGCGGCAGGAGGGCATAACGTCCTAATGGTCGGCGTACCCGGTTCGGGCAAGACGATGCTGGCACGTCGGATGCCTTCGA
>CALIBA010000064.1 GCA_938045435.1 uncultured Selenomonas sp. | reverse complement strand
CCGCAGCAGCGGCCAGCCCGTCAGCGGCTGGGGACAGAGCGGCGGCGGCAGCACCGGCCAACCCGTCTCCGGCTGGGGACCGGGCAACTGACCCACACAAAACGCCGGGAAACCGGCGTTTTTCATGGACGCACCCGGGCTATCGTGGCGGTGAGTTTCAGATTTCTAATAACCACAGCGTTGTGAGCATCAATGGTGACGACCGCATTGTTGTCCTTGTGGATGGGCGGCGTGTAGATAACTCTGTAAGCAATATCTTTGGCAACTATTCGGATATAGAGACTAAGGCGACCGTTGACATCAACCAAGTCATCAATATGAACAGCGTAGAGAAAATCGAGGTTATCAAAGGACCAGGAGCCTCTATTTATGGTTCGGATGCAACCGGTGGTGTCATCAATATCATTACGCGCAAAGGGGGAAAACAGCCTGAAGGAACGCTTGATATATCTACGGGTTCATGGAAGCGTCACAATTATAAATTTAGTTACGCTGGCAGTCTCGACCAGAACCACCTGAGGTATTTTATTTCACTCAGCCGCGAGATGAGTAGTGACTCCAAGTACAAAGATGGACTGAGCGGACATACTTATACCTATGTCAATACGGGGTACAAGGATGATGCAGCGAATATCCGTATTGACTACGATTTTGACAGAAATCATACACTTCGCTTTGCGCATAATCATATGCAGAGCGATGCCGATTATCCGATGGCAGCGCCTGATCATAAATACTTCAATCAGACGGACTGGAACCGCATTAAGAAGCATTGGCTGACGCCGGGCAGTCCCAAGGGGGAGTCTGTCTTTCCAGGATTTCGAACGAAGTGGGCAATCTGGGCTGCAACGGGAGCATATAGTGCCTATAATAAGAACAACCATGATTTGACATATATCTTCCATCGCGACAATGGAATGGAGAGTTTTATTCGTATTTACCAGCAGAATGAGCATTATTGGGGATCCAATGGTGAGGAGAATATGCTGCCAGATACACCGGTGCCAGAGACTCCTGAGTGGTATGTGTGGGCAAGGGCGCATCATAAGGGACGCAATTATCGAAAATGGTATGATAGGCTCGGCAACGAGGGAATACAGCTGCAGCTAGGAAAGGCGTATGGGAAACACAATGTATTAACGACATGGACATTTGACCGTTCAGAGTTTGACCATACATATCTCACCAGTGGCAAGAAATATCATCTGGAACGCAATACGCTGATCGGATATCTCCAGGATAAGATCTTCCTGTCGGACAGGTGGGAACTGACCCCCTCTATCCGTTATGCGCGCTACAATGATATTGGAGAGCGGACGAAAGACGGCAAAGAATCCGGTGTTCGTACATCAGGAGGTGCGGTATTCACACCTTCTTTGAACACGCAGTATGCCTTTGATAAGGCGACGAGTGCCTACTTTGGGTACAGTCGTGTACACCGCCCGCTCAAGTTTGACGACTATACAAATGATTATGGGCCCCGGCCGCTTGAGGATGAAAAAGGGGATGTATGGACAATGGGGGGGCGCCATCGATTTGGCAGGGCGACATCCCTTGCAGTGCACTATAGCTACACACATATGTCAAATGCGATTACGGAGTACAGCGTTTGGGATGAGGCGAATAATGATTTTGAAATGAAATCAATCAATGCGAAAGAGGTGAAAAAGGCATTCAATATTTCTCTTGCACATACATTTGACCCTCATTGGTCTTTGACAGCAAACTACTCCCATGCATTTGATAAGTTCTCGGCGAAGGATGGTCTCGTATTTGATCCGGCGCTGAAGTGGGCAGATGGCAATGTAAATTCTGCCATCAACGATATGAGACCATCGAATGTCTATACGGCAGATCTTGTTTATGAGAATGGCAAGCTCAATACATCTCTGACGGGAACATGGTATACAGGCTGCAATCTGAATGCCTTCACAAGGGCGCGTGCACTGCTGCTCGATTTTAATGTCAACTATAAGCTGCGTGAGGACATGATGATCTATGCGTCTGTATCGAATCTCACAAATGCATCATATGAAACGATTGTATCTGAGTACCATGGAAAGGGTGCGTGGCCGGAACCTGGGCGTCATGTTATGATCGGTGCAAAGTATAAGTTCTGATGATAATTGAAGGGATATCGTGATGATGAAGAAAAAGACAGCATTGACACTTTCCGTGTTGCTGGCGCTTACAAATGCCGCATATGCTAAGGATCTTACCGACACAGCTGAAGAACATGTAGAAGTGTCCTATAAAACGAAGGATGTCGATGTCGCAGAGGCGTTCAAAGATCCATTCGGCAATGCGGTGACAGAGCAATCGTATTATC
>CALIBA010000063.1 GCA_938045435.1 uncultured Selenomonas sp. | reverse complement strand
CTACTAAAAGGCCGACCCCGGGAATTAAGCATCTCACGCGCATTTGCAAGTGCTGCCTTTGTGACATCATCACCAGAAGCCATGCGTGCAATCTCCCGTATCCGCTCATCTTCAGAGAGCAGCTCCACATGTGTTACTGTCTCACCTTCTTTGACCGTTTTGGAAATATAGAGATGTTCGTTGGCCATACAAGCGATTTGGGGTAAATGTGTAATGCAAAGAACCTGCTTGTAATGAGATACAAAGGCAATGCGCTCAGCGACCATCTGCGCCGTTCTTCCGCCGATCCCCGTATCGATTTCATCAAAAACCATACTGGCCCCAGATGGATCACGTGCTGCGATAATGGATTTGATTGCAAGTGCAATACGGGAGAGTTCCCCGCCCGAGGCGACTTTTTCCAAAGGTTTTTCCTTTTCGCCAATATTTGCAGAAAAGAGCATTTCCAACCGATCGGCACCATAGTCAGTGTACTTGTCTTGTGGGGTAACTACAATGTGGAACTGCGCCTTGTCCATGCCAAGGTGCCGAAGCTCCTTTTCAATGCCCGCTGAAAGCTGCACACCAACCTCCTGCCTGCGCTGCGTCAATTCTTCCGACAGAAGGCCCAGCCGTGCTTCAATCACTGTGATTTCATTTTCCAACTGTGCCATATCGACATCGTAATTCTCTATCATATGGAGTTCTTCTTGAATGGAAGATAGATGCGCAAGAACTGCAGAAATTGATGTCCCATACTTCTTTTTCAGCCGATCGATCACATCCATCCGCGCTTGTAATTGATCCAGCCTCCCAGGATCGGCATCAATCTCTTCCACGTAATCCCGCACTTCATAGGAAGCCTCCTGAAGGGAAATATACGCTTCCTCTATCATACTTTGTGCATTGGCTAAATGGTCGTCATACCGGGCAATTTCCTCAAGGTTTCTGGAGATGATAGAGAGCGCAGTAAGAACTGCCCTCCCTTCTGTGGTATCTTCACTGAGCAGATTACTCGCCTCAGCTGCATGATCCATAATTTTCTCCGCATGGGACAGGCGGCGGATCTCAGCCTCAAGCTCCTCGTCCTCCCCCTCACGCAGTTCTGCTTCGACGATTTCCCTCTCCTGCCAGCGCAGCATATCAAGTCGTTTGTCAATCTCTTGAATCTGTTCCTGTCGCTTTGCACGAAGTGCACGTTTCTCCTTCCATGCAAGATAAACTGCCTGGTAGTCTGCCAGACAATCTGCGAGCATCGGATCCCCGCCCTCAAGGATTTGACGCTGACTTTCTTCACGCAAGAGTGCCAAATTGGAAACAGTGAAAGTACTTCCGTCCATTTCAGCAGGTGTTAGCTTCTTGTTACGTGCTTTTCCTGCCAAAT
>CALIBA010000062.1 GCA_938045435.1 uncultured Selenomonas sp. | reverse complement strand
CAACCAGATTGATGATGGTCTGCGTGCTCCGCAGCTCAATCATATTCGTAAACGAGATCCCCCGGTGCCGCAGATAGTCATCCGCCATCTGGCGAATCTCGCCCGGGCGCGGCATCGTGATCAGCGGCATCTCGTTGATCTCCATCTCCTGCTCACGTAAGTCCGGGCACCATGCGGCTATGCCGGCCGAGGTGTAAAAATGCACGGGACTCTCCTCGAACGTCCAGAATGCAAGGTTCTCCTTGTCTCTCTCATGGATCGCGTACGCGAAGCCGACGTCGAGCTGCCCGTCGCTGAGCGCCGCAACGACATCGCGGCTCGTGAGCGAACGCAGGCGCAGATCGACACGCGGAGCATGCGCATGCAGACGCTTGAGCAGGGGCGGTAGACGGAAGCAGAGCAGAGACTCCGGCGCGCCGACCGTGAGCGTCCCCTGATAGGCAGCAATCCCGTACTGAAAATTTTTGATTTTGTTCGCCGCCGCAAGTACCTCGTCCACATACGGAATCAGCGCCTCACCCGCCTTTGTCAGAATCATGCGCCGCCCACTCTTCTCAAAAAGCGGTACGCCCGTCAGCTTCTCCAGCTGCGCAATGTGGAACGTGATCGTCGACGGCGTGTAGCTGAGGAGGCGCGCAGCCTTTGTAAAGCTGCCCGTACGCACGATTGTCTTGAAGGTTGTGAATATTTTTAGTTCCATCCGTATCAGTCCTTATCGGCAAATATATGTGAAGTATCATACGATGTTGATATTTATATAATGGATGATACGCTTAGAAGCAGTGCCTCAGATATCAGAAAGCACTTCAAAGTATCGACAAAAGAGATGGAAAATGGTAATTTGCAGTACCCCCCTAAAAGTTAGACTCTTCAAGTCTAACTTTTAGGGGGGCAGATCACAAATCAGTTGCCTAATCAAAATAAAGGTAATTCGGCGATAACGGACCTACTTGTAGTCCCCTCTTCTATCAAGCTAACCTCTTTTAGTTCAAATGCATGAACCACGTTCCACCATAGGAGAACGGAAGGAATTTTTCATAGAATTCCTTGAGTGTACCCTCCGGATCAACATCCACAAACTCCTCGGGATAATACGTCTTTGCTAGATACTCAAACACTACGCAGTCATAGACCTCGCGCGGCAGTCCATGATGCGCCGAGTAGATCTGCTTATTCTTGACCGCCTTCAGCTTGTCCCAACCTTCACGATCCGTAAATGCTTTCAGGAGCTTCTGTGAGTCCGTCTCGTTAGCCTCAAAACCGAGACGCATAGAGGTAGGCTTCTTTGGCCAATAGGAACCCATGATCATAATGATGTCCGGATCCTTTTCCAACACGAACTCTGGGTTGATCGGTCCTGCGTTCTTGACAACGTCCTTTGTGATAATATCGCCGCCGCACTGGGTTGCCAAGGAGCCCCATGAGTAATTGCTGTTAAAGGCATAGCCAAAGGCTTCCGGTCCCTGCATCCCCACTTCGATATAGACCGTCGGTTTCGGCTTGTTGATTTTATTGACACGATCGATGACCTTTGTCACGTGCTTTGTATAAAACTGTTTGAGTTCTTCTGCACGCTCCTCTTTACCAAGAGCCTTGCCAATGGCATCGATGGAATGCTGATGATTTTCGAGTTTCTCTGAATGATAGTCAATATAAATTGTCGGTATGCCGGCAGCATCCAGTTTTTCCTTCGCGTCGGACTCATACTGCTCTTTCAAATCGAGCGGAATAAAAATGACGTCTGGATTTAAGGCGATTGCTTGTTCAGCATTAAAGGTTTTATCACTCACTGAACCGATGGGAGGAATTTTCTCCAATGCCGGAAGATCCGTCTTAAAGCAACTCCACATATCGGCGCGATATTCCATGAGTGACGAATCAAGACCCGCAATGACATTCGGAAGATCTTTGCCCATGATAGCGGCCATCGTGATAAATGCACCGCCGGAGCCGCTCCACTGCAAAAGGACACGCTCTACCGGCTTTTTGAGAGTGACCGTCTGCCCTGTGACATCCGTAATCTCAATGGGCTTGTCCTTTTGCGCCGCATCCTTTTTCTCATCTCCCCCACCTCCGCAGGCCGTGAAGATCATGCTAACCATCAGTAGAAGCGCCGTAACGACGGCAGCCACATACCTCTTTGTCTGAAACATGAAAGCACCCCATTTCTTAAGGAAGAACTGATACATTCTACGCCGATCTGACAGATCACATTTGATCCGTGATTTCTCAAACGTTTGAAACAATCTCTCGTGGATTCCACAAGATCACAGCCGATCTGGATACGATCAAACACGTACCATCCTTTGCTCCCGCCATCACCTCCCGTCGTATTTTTTCTTCTGCCTCTGGATTCAGATCCTGTTCATACTGTTCGTACATAAGCTTTCTGCACTCTATTTCATCGGCAACAGTACGTTCACGATAGTCAATGATGCTTACATTGGGGAACCGTCCCTGTGAAATGAGCATATTGTAAAGAATCTGAAACTCCTCGACATCCGCATTCCCTATGACTTTTGGATTTTTCCAATCCGGGATGCCCGCTACAATAGCACAGCAGGCTTTGGCGTATCGCTCCATCTGCACAATGCGCGGCCACACATCCGGAAACATCCAGAGGACGAGAGAAATCGCAACCAGATCAAATTGAAAGTCGGGAGAAGGCTCTTGCGGAAGCTCCTCAAAGAGTTCCTCAATGAGGATGAAATTTTCTACGCCCGCCTCTTTGGCATTTGCTTTTAGGGCAACTGCCATTCCCTTCGACGGCTCGATTACTGTTACAAACTTGATCTGTTGTGCAAATGGAATGGTAAATGATCCGGGGCCAGCTCCAATGTCCAACAACGTCGCATCTGGATGGAGAACCCCACGCAAAGCGGCATAGATATTCCGTCCAAAATCATAATCATTGCTCTTGCGCATGAGGGAAAAATCCCGTGCACGCTTGTCCCAATAATCAATCATCGGATTTGCACGGATGCGCTGCTCCCGTTCGATATAGTTCTGCTTCCACCTCTCATTCCAAAAAGAAAAATCAATCTCTCGCTGTCGCTCCATACAAAAAGCCCCTTTCCCCAGCTGGAGGAAACGGGCTGTGCGCTCGACCA
>CALIBA010000061.1 GCA_938045435.1 uncultured Selenomonas sp. | reverse complement strand
AATTTTACGGTTACATGATTTGGATTCATCGGTACTCCTGCGTACCCGACAGCACAAATGACACGCCCCCAGTTCGGATCCTCTCCAAAGAATGCAGTCTTAACGAGTGGACTATTCGCTACACTCATCCCAATGGTCTTTGCATCGAGAAAGGACTTTGCCCCTTTCACGTGGATCGTTAAAAACTTCGTTGCTCCCTCTCCATCCGCAGCGATTCTCTCTGAGATCCCTTGACAAAGTGCAAGAAGTGTCTCCTTAAAAGCCTCATATGCCGCATCCTTCTCCCTAATCTTCGGATTTCCTGCCGCGCCATTTGCTAGGATAATTGCCATATCATTTGTACTCATATCCCCATCAATTGAGATCATGTTAAGGCTATGTTCTATGACTTCTGAAAGCGCCTCCTGCAAAAGCAGTGCATCAATATCTGCATCTGTCGTGATAAAGCAAAGTACCGTCGCCATATCCGGACGTATCATCCCCGAGCCCTTGGCAATTACGCCAAAACGTACCTCTGTTCCATCAATTAAAACGGATGCCGTGCCGGATTTTGGATAAGTATCCGTCGTAATAATAGCAGCCCCTGCATTCATACTTCCGGTCACGGAAAGCGCTGTGGCTGCATTTTTTATCCCTTTCTCCACTTTATCCATTGGAAGAGGTTGTCCTATCAATCCCGTTGAAGCAACCACGATCTCTTGTGGTTCACAGCCAAGCGCTTTTGCCGCAATCTCCTGCATGGCAATCGCATCTGCCTCTCCCTGCTCCCCTGTGCAGGCATTGGCACAGCCTGCATTTGCGACAATGGCACGCGCCTTATGCGCAGCAATAACAGCCTTAGAAATATGCACCGGTGCGGCTGCAACCGCATTCTTTGTAAACGTTCCGGCAGCAGCAGCTTCTTTTTCCGTATAGATGACAGCAACATCGAGATTCCCGCTCTTTTTGATGCCTGCCTTTACCCCGGCAGCCAAAAATCCCTTTGGATAGGTAATTCCTGCTTTTACACTCTTTTCACTAAACATAATATTCCTCCATTCATGGGTACATGGGGATAAGATCAAGCCCCGTACATTCATCCATCCCAAGCATAATATTCATATTTTGAATCGCTTGTCCCGCTGCTCCCTTTACAAGATTATCAATCGCTGAGAACACAATAACGCGACGCGTACGCGGGTCAACATGCCACGCAATATCACAATAATTGCTGCCGCGTACATATTTTGTGCAAGGATATGCTCCTCGTCCAAGAAGACGAATGAAGAATTCATTTGCATACCATTGCTCAAATGATGCATCTACTTGTTCCGGTGCTGTATCCTCACAAAGCTGTGCATAACAAGTAGCAAGAATACCACGGGAAATAGGTGCAAGGTGTGGTGTAAAATTAATCACAACGGGCTCACGCGCCTGCTCAGAAAGAGCCTGTTCGATTTCCGGCGTGTGCCTATGGTTTACAGCGCCATAGGCTGTAAAACTATCATAAAACTCCGGAAAATGAGTGCTCTCTTTCGGAGAGCGCCCCGCCCCAGAAACACCAGAAGCCGCATCGACAATAATGGAATCCAACGTGACAAGACGATCTTTCACAAGCGGCGCAAGGGCCAATATACTTGCGGTTGTATAGCATCCTGCATTGCCAACAATACGCGCAGTCTTTATCTGCATCCGGTAGAGTTCTGAAAGCCCATAGACCCTGTCTGCACAGGGATCAATATGCTGAACATGATACCATTCCTCATATGTGGACGTATTTACAAAGCGATAATCAGCACCGAGATCAATGATACGAACAGGTATTCCTTCCAGAGCCTTTGCGATTTTCATGGCATGTCCATGTGGAAGCGCGATAAAAAGTATATCGCTGTCCCTTCCGAGTACACGAATATCTTCAAGAGACTTCAATGTATTTTTATAAATATTTTTCAGATGTGGATAACAATCCGAAATTTTACTGCCCGCATGTCGCTCTGATGTCATATGTATCATCTCGACTTGAGGATGTCGATGTAATAAACGAATCAGTTCTTCTCCCGCATATCCAGTTGCTCCGACAATACTAACTTTCATATGAATCTCCTTTCTTGTTATAATTATACATCTAAACAGTATATTTTTTCAAGTGTTTTGAATAAAAAATATAGGTGATCTCACAGGACAGAAATTTATGAGAGATCACCTATATAAGACACTTCTTTAGATATACAGCATATCAATTTGATGAATTTTTCATCCTTATGATCAATTGATGATGCGTGCTCCTCTTGTATCAAGACCAAGAAAAAGAGGTCGTGATTCAATGTTATATTCTCGAAATGCTTCACGCATCGCTGTCGCAACAGATTTTATGCATTTACGATCATCAGGGACAAATGCAATGAGACATGGCCCTGCACCACTGAGCGCAGCACCATAGGCACCAGCTTTTTTGGCTGCTGCAAAGACATCAAACATACCAGGAATCAGACATGCACGGTAATTCTGATGAAGTGCATCCTCAAATGCATGTTCCAGAAATCTCCCCACACCACGCGAGAGTGCTGCCACCATCATCGCTGCATGGCTGATATTAAAAACCGCATCTTTCATCGGAACTTTTGCTGGCAATACCTCACGCGCAGATTTTGTCGAAAGATAAAAATCCGGTACCATAACAACAAATCGCATAAAAATACGCGGCAAAAATGAAAAACATTCCACAAGCCCATTCGTTACTGTATTCACAGTAAAACCGCCATAAATTGCGGGCGCAACGTTATCGGGATGCCCTTCAATATCCGTTGCAAATTGAAGCAGCTCGTGACGGTTAAATGGATTTCCAAGACTTGCATTCGCCGCCTTTAGGCCTGCAACGATCGCAGTAGCGCTGCTACCAAGTCCGCGTGACAGAGGAATCCGATTGCTCATATGAATTTTTGCGCCTTTGAACTCCCCCGCACAATCCGCTTTATGCAGGAGATACTGAACGGATTTCCATACAATATTCCGTTCATCCCCCGGAATGTGTGACGCCCCTTCCCCACGCACAGAGATCTCAAGCCCCGGCTCATGTGTGAGGGTAAGTGTCATCTCATTATATAGAGTACAAGCAATCCCAAGTGCATCAAACCCCGGGCCTAGATTCGCACTGGTTGCCGGAACACGCACGCGTATGGTTCTCTCTCTCATAGAGTGTCCTCCTGACCGTCTGCTACACGGATCAGGCTACGTACCTCTCGTACGACAGAAAGAGCTTTCAGTGCTTCAACTGCTCTTGATGCAGCTGCATGTGTGACAATATGTGTAACTGCAACAATTTCCGCATATCCATCTTCCGTCTGCCGTGCTTGAATGACGGATTTCAGACTGACTTCGACCTTCCCAAATGTCGTTGCTATCTCGCCAAGAACCCCCGGTTCATCTACAACAACAAGACGCAGATAGTACGAGGATTTTGTTTTTTCCACAGGACACAATTTCTTTTTCTGACTAATTTTATACTTGGCCCGCCCAGCTGTTCCAGAAACAATATCCCGTACAATTTCAATAATATCAGAGGTTACCGCTGAAGCCGTGGGAAGTGAGCCGGCGCCCCGTCCGTAAAACATTGCCTCACCGATGATATTCCCACGCACAAAGATCGCATTGAATACCCCTTTCACCGAAGCAAGCGGATGTGTCTGTGGAAGAAATACAGGGTGCACGCGTATGTCAATGCCATCCTCTGTATCACGTCCAACAGCAAGCAGCTTGATCGCATAGCCAAGATTAACTCCATATTCAATGTCATCTTCTGTAATATGGGAGATCCCCTCAACTGATACATCCTCCAGTCCAACGACTGTATCAAACGCAAGTGAAGCCAAAATTGCCGCTTTGCGGGCGGCATCAAGACCGTCTACGTCGGCCGATGGGTTCGCTTCTGCATACCCCTTTTCCTGTGCGCGCCGCAATACGGCATCATAACTAATATGCTTTTCTGTCATCTTTGTCAGCATATAGTTTGTCGTCCCATTGACAACCCCCATCACCTCTGTGATGCGATTTGCCGTGAGGCACTCCTTCAGCGGCTTGATGATCGGAATTCCACCGCCAACACTCGCCTCATAGAGAAAATCAACACCATTTTCATTTGCTGCCGCATAGAGCTCCGTCAGATACTCCGCAATCACATCTTTGTTTGCTGTAACAACATGTTTCCCCGCAGCCATCGCACGCAGCATATAGTCCTTTGCTGGATGGATGCCCCCCATCACCTCTACGACAATAGAAATTTCCTTATCGTGGATGATTGCATCGAAATTATCTGTCAACGTAATTCCCGAAAGTTCGGAACGATATTTTTTAGCATCACGCACAAGAATCGTTTTAATCTCAATTTGTGCCCCAGCACGCGCCATAATCTGCTCTGCATTCATGGAGAGTGCACGCACAACCCCACCGCCAACGGTTCCTGCACCCAACAAGGCAATCTTTATCGACTCATTCACAGTGTCCCTGCCCTCCTAGTTTCTCCCTACAATGCCAAAAAATGAAACAAAAAAAGTATACCATACCAAAGCGCCATTTCCAAATAAAAAGGAACACTGTCTCTATATCTTATTCTCCGTTCCTTTCATAAGTCGCTGTATATTCTCACGATGACGCACAATCACAAGAACAGCAGCCACAGTACTAAAGAGAACATATTCCATTGGGGAACCAAAAGCCATGGCGAAAATCGGTGTAAAAAATCCCGCAAGGATGGATCCTAAAGATACATAACGTGTTGTATATACAACGAGAAGCCATAGAAGGAATACGACTATTGTCACTTTTCCCATGAGCATGGTCAAAACGCCAAGTGAGGTAGCCACTCCTTTTCCGCCATGGAATTGCAGAAATAGAGAAAAACTATGCCCGACGATGGCGCATAATCCGCCGATGACGGCGGCCCATGGTGTTCCCACAATGGAAAGACCTAGAAGAACCCCCACCTGACCTTTGAAACCATCTGCCAAAAAGACCAGAAGCCCTGGTATTTTCCCAAGCGTACGCCATGCATTTGTCGCTCCGATATTACGGCTCCCATGCTGCCGCAGATCTGTATGCCACAACAGTTTTCCAAGGATAAGACCACTGGGAATCGAACCGATGAGATAGGATAATCCCCCTATCAAAATATAATCTATCATCATTCCTCCTCCCTTCGCGCACGTACAATCAAACGAAGGGGGGTTCCCTCGAATCCAAAACTCTCACGCAACCGGTTCTCAAGGAAGCGCAGATAGGAAAAATGCATAAGATCTGGATCATTGACAAAGAAGATAAAGGTCGGGGGAATAATTCCGACCTGTGTTGCAAAGAGCAGCTTTAATTTCTTCCCCTTCTTCGTCGGCGGTGGATTGACAGACACGGCATCACGAATCAGCTCATTAAGCACACTGGTCTTAATCCGCATTGACTGCTGTTCTGCGACATATTTTATGAGTTCTATGACACGCTCCACGCGTTGCCCTGTAAGTGCAGAGGTGTAAAGAACAGGAGCATACTGCAAAAAACCAAGTTTTTCACGCAAATCATCTGTAAACCGAAGCGTCGATTTATCGTTTTTCTCTGGAAAAACATCCCATTTATTGACGACAATAATAACGCCTTTGCCAGATTCGTGCACATACCCCGCAATCTTTGTATCCTGCTCAAGAATCCCCTCAGCAGCATTGATGACCATAAGTACAACTCCTGCGCGGTCAATTGCGCGCAGCGAACGCATGACACTGTACCTCTCTACTGGAAGTGTGATCTTCCCCTTGCGTCTCATACCAGCCGTATCAATGAGAAGGTATTTAGCTCCATCTTTGGTAAAATGTGTATCAATCGCATCCCGTGTCGTCCCAGGAACATCACTGACAATGACACGTTCCTCGCCGAGCAGCTTGTTCACAAGAGAAGATTTCCCTACATTAGGCCGTCCAACCACGGCAATCGCGATTTCATCTTCCTCTTTATCATCCTTATGTGCTTTAGGAAATACAGCAATCAGCGCATCAAGAAGATCGCCAAGATTCATCGCATTCGAGGCTGAGATTGGAATGGGATCACCAAGTCCCATCGAATAGAACTCATAAATCAAAGATTCCCGCTCAAAGCTATCAATTTTATTGACGCCTAGGACAACAGGCTTTTCTGTTCGGCGCAGCAAACGTCCGACTTCCTCATCAGCAGCTGTAAGACCTGCACGCCCATCAACAAGAAATAAAATCACATCTGCTTCTTCCATGGCGAGTTCTGCTTGATTTCGCATGGAGCGCAAAATATGATCACTTTCATCGAACTCAATCCCACCCGTATCAATGATGGTGAATTCATGGTTGAGCCATTCCGCATCCATATAGATACGATCACGCGTCACGCCCGGCATATCATCTACAATAGAGACACGCTTTTTTCCAATTTGATTGAACAGTGTGGACTTGCCGACATTGGGACGTCCAACCACAGCAACAATAGGTTTACTCATGTCGTTTACTTCCTTCTAAAACCAGCTGTATTTACCGCTGACTTCCTGCAGCAGGTTTCGTATATCCGGCATTGCTCTGCCATGTATAACCCCCGCTTGCGCGTTCACGATGATAGTTGTCCCACTGCGTAAGTGCTTCTCGATAATCCGCCCCGGTAGCAACGGGTTCAATACGTAAATGAGGGAAATTCTGACGCAGATCATCAAGAGATATATCATCTAGAAATATATCCTCCCCCTCACGCAGCGCCGCAGCTGGAATAAGCACTCCGTCAACCTGCTGTTCTGCCGGACGCAGCGCCTCAATGAGATCATGTCCAGTCAAAAGACCAGATACATTAACGGTTGCTCCAAAATGACGATTCTCAACCGGAAGCACAAAAATATGCTCTGCAGAGGGATCGAGTTCACGTGCCAGCTGCTCCATAACAGGGGCGATTGCCGTACCGCTCATAACGTAAAGCATCGGTTTTTCGCATGGCATAGGAAGTTCTTCCCTGCACCTGTTCCATTCTTCTATAAAATTACGGGTAAGCCCAATCCCGTTATCGAGCTGTGGAAATCCATCATACATCTCAGCCCGTGGAACTTCACGTCCAGCGAGAAAATAAAATTCATCTCCTAAGTAGATAAATGTACGCCCTTCCTCCGCACGAATACGTTTTTGCCAAGATTCTACCTGATCAATCACCGCTACTGCACCCGCACGATCAAACTGAATCAGCGGAAACGGATCGCTGCGATGTTTTGTCAATCCCACTGGAACAATAGCAAGAGAAAGCGCATGTGGACGGCGATTCGTAATATCACGAATCGTTCGTTCCAGTTCCTCACCATCATTAAGTCCATAGCAAAGAACGACTTGCGTATGGTAGTCTGCGCCGGCGTCCTCCAGCCTCCGAAGTTGTCCCAGAATATCTCCTGCTCCTTTATAGCGTAAAATCTCTGCACGAAGAATAGGATTTGTACACTGAACAGAAACGTAGAGGGGCGATAGATGAAGGCGCCGAATACGTTCAAAATCTCTGTCTGACATATTTGTAAGCGTTACAAAATTTCCATAGAGAAAAGAAAGCCGATAATCATCATCCTTCACAGACAAACTGTTACGCATATCCGGCGCAATCATATCCACAAAACAAAAATAACAATGATTGGCGCATTCGCGTATCCCGTCAAAAACAGCATGCTCGAATTCTACACCAAAATCTTCATCATAATCTTTATCAAAAGCGATGAGCTCCTGCGTACCGTCCACATGTTCTACAAGAAGTTCGATTTCTTCCTCTGCCATAGCAAAACTAAAATCAATAATATCACGCAGCGGCGCTCCATTAATGGTCAGGATCTTATCTCCTGCCATAAGTTCCAGCTCTTCTGCGATACTCCCCGGTAATACTCGTAAAATAATCCCCGGATAGATCTTTTCCATAATCCCCCCTCCTCTCTGCAAAGCTGCATATATAAGTAAAAGATAAGAAATTATAACACATTCCAAAAGCCCTTACAACGACAAGGATAGCGCGTATATTCTCGTGAAAAACCAAATCAGCCAAAACAAAAACTGCCCATTGCTGATGGTGCAATGAGCATGTGCTATTTTTAAGATAAAAGAGTCAGCGCCAGTGAACCCATGAACTTTTAAGTTCTATACTTTTTCACAGCAGCAAAGCCTTTTTCCGAAGCAATAATCGTACGATCAATATCTTTCTCCGTATGTGCCCCTGACATAAACACTGTCTCAAACTGAGATGGCGCAAGATAAACGCCCTCTGCCAGCATTGTTTCAAACCAGATGCGGAACGCATCTTGATCGGCCGCTGCGGCATCATCATAATTATATACTTCTCGGTCTGTAAAGAAAATGCCAAACATAGAACCTGCTTGATGTGCACAAATAGAAACGCCAACATCCTTTGCAGCCTGCTGCCAACCAAGGAGCAGCTTCTTTGTCTTAATCGTCAGTTCTCTGCTGTAATCTGCTTTGCCTTCCTCTGGCTCTGCCGTGATAATTTTAAGCGTCTCGATCCCCGCCGTCATCGCAAGCGGATTCCCTGAAAGCGTGCCAGCTTGGTAAACAGGCCCCGCCGGCGATATGCACTCCATAATCTCACGCCGCCCGCCATAGGCTGCAACAGGCAGTCCACCGCCGATGATCTTGCCCAGACAAGTAAGATCGGGACGTATGCCATAGGCCGCCTGTGCCCCGCCCAATGACGCGCGAAAACCACACATCACTTCGTCAAAAATCAGCAGTGCGCCGCAGCGCTCTGTCAGTTCCCGCAGGAGCGAAAGATAGCCTTGACGCGGCAGCACAAGTCCCATATTCCCCGCAACCGGCTCTACGATAATGGCTGCAATCTGTTCTCCATCCCTTTCCATCACGCTGCGGATGGCAGACACATCATTATAAGGCACGGCAATCGTATCAGCAGCAGTTCCACCCGTTACCCCCGGCGAACTGGGCACACCAAATGTTGCCATTCCAGAACCGGCACTGACGAGCAGGCTGTCACTGTGTCCATGATAACAGCCAATAAATTTTACAATTTTGTCGCGCCCTGTATAACCACGCGCGAGACGAAGCGCACTCATCGTCGCCTCCGTCCCTGAGTTCACCATACGAATGACCTCAATGGACGGATAGACCTCCTGTACAAGCTTTGCAAGTTCCGTCTCCAAAAGCGTTGGTGCCCCATAGCTCGTTCCTCTTGTCACGGCACTATGCAGTGCGGTAACGACCTGCGGATGGGCATGACCAACGATCATAGGCCCCCACGAGCCTACATAGTCAATGTATTCGTTTCCATCAATATCATAGATTTTATCCCCCACAGCATGATCGATAAAAAGCGGGTTTCCACCAACATTTGCAAAAGAGCGGACGGGACTGTTGACCCCACCAGGCATATACTGTTTCGCCTCTTGAAAGGCCGCTCTCGATTTTTCTGTATTCCGCATTACGTCTTTTCTCCTCACACATTGAGCCATGCAGCAGCATCCATTGCATGATATGTAATGATGATCTTTGCACCCGCGCGCTTCATGCTCGTTAGCGTCTCCAAAACAATTCGTTTCTCATCAATCCATCCATTTGCCGCAGCCGCTTTCACCATTGCATATTCACCGCTGACATTATAGACTGCAATTGGACGATCTGTTTGCTCATATACCTGCCGTACAACATCCAAATAGGAAAGCGCGGGCTTCACCATAATGATGTCTGCGCCCTCCTCACAATCAAGACGCGCTTCCTTTAACGCTTCACGCACATTCGCAGGATCCATCTGGTATTGCCTTCGGTCACCAAAGGACGGCGTACTGTCAGCCGCATCACGAAAGGGACCGTAGTAACCTGAAGCATACTTAACGGCATAGCTCATAATGCTTGTATGGACAAAACCATTTTCATCAAGACCCGCGCGGATGGCCGCAACACGTCCATCCATCATGTCTGACGGCGCGACAATATCCGCACCTGCACGCGCTTGACTGACCGCCGTTTTCACGAGATGCGGGAGTGTCGCGTCATTATCCACATACTGACCGCGCAGCTCGCCGCAGTGTCCATGGCTCGTGTACTGACAAAGACAGACATCACCGACGATGAGCAGTTCTGGAACGGTCTCCTTAATCATGGAAATCGCCCTTTGCACGGGGCTTTTCATATCCCATGCACTCGACCCAATGTTATCTTTATATTCCGGCAGACCAAATACCTCAACCGCAGGAATCCCATGTGCTGCAATCGCACGGGCAACCTCTGCTACGTGATCGACAGAATAGTGAAAGCACCCCGGCATACTTGGAATCTCTTCTCTCACGTGAACACCGGGGACAACAAAGATCGGATAGACAAAATCCCGTGGAGAAAGCTCCGTCTCACGAACCAGATCACGCATGCCGGAAGATATACGCAGACGACGTGGCCGCAGTGTCATATTCATTGAAAATACTCCTTTATGCACTCCACCAATCCATCAATCGTATATGTATCTGCTATGATATGGGGTTCCAGTGCAAATGACTGCACCGTATCGGCAGTAACAGGGCCAATACAGGCGAGTTTTGTCTGCTGAAGCGGTGTAATATTACCGAGTATATTGACGAGATTTTTGACCGTGGAGGAGCTTGTAAATGTCACAAGATCGATTTCTCCATTCATGAGGCGTTCTGCAATTTTTTCGCCATCACTGCATTCTGAAACAGTTTCATAAGCAGAGACAACATCGACCGCTGCGCCATATGCACGCAAACGTTCCGGGAGCACATCACGTGCCTCATGCGCCCGCGCCAAAAGAATGCGTGCACGTGACGGAAGAAGCGGTTGTATTTCCTCAGCAACCGCCTCGGCACGAAATTCTCCAGGCACAAGATCTGCCTGCACCCCAAAGGAGCGTAGGGCAACTGCCGTTGCCGATCCGATGGCAGCAACCTTCGCATAACCAAGAGCACGTGTGTCCTTTCCCGCCGCAGTCAAACGTCTAAAGAAATGTGTCACGCCATTTACACTTGTAAAAATAAGCCAATGATAGGAATTGATGTCTGAGATTGCTGCATCGAGCGCCGCATAGTTATCGGCGGGCGGGATGATTCGTATCACAGGAGCCTCGATACAAAATGCACCCAGTGCTGTAAGTTTTTCAGTCAGTGCCGAAGCCTGCGCTCGTGCTCGTGTGATGAGGATACGCTTTCCGAAAAGCGGACGCATTTTGATAGAATCGAACCATCGAAGCTCATCGCGCAACTTCACTACTTCGCCCACGATGAAGATGGCAGGCGGAGAAATATGTTCCCGACGCACCATTTCTGCCGCCGCACCTACGGTTGTAACATAAGTTTCCTGACTCGCCCGCGTCCCCCATCGGATAATTGCCGCGGGGGTATCTGCGGAGCGTCCATTTTCAATCAGTTTTTGTGTAATGATTGGGAGATTCGCAATCCCCATGAGAAAGATTAACGTATCTACACCTGTCGCAAGATGTGTCCAGCAGATATGTGATTCTGATTTTGTTGGATCCTCATGTCCGGTTATAACAGCGAAGGAAACTGCGATACCTCGATGCGTCACCGGAATCCCTGCATAGGCGGGAACACTGATTGCTGATGTCACGCCCGGCAAAACTTCAAACGGGATGCCGCGGCTGGCAAGAACAAGCGCCTCCTCTCCGCCACGGCCAAATACAAAGGGGTCGCCGCCCTTTAGACGCACGACCACATGCCCCTCTGCCGCCTTATCTGCCAGGAGTACATTGATGTCCTCCTGCTGCATTGTATGGTGAGAGGAC
>CALIBA010000060.1 GCA_938045435.1 uncultured Selenomonas sp. | reverse complement strand
TTTTTGAACGTTGCAGATTGCGAGGAAAGTGCGGTCTTGCAGTTGGCACTTAACACGTACGCCCTCCACAACCTTGATTTTGTGGATTGTATTTTGTACGCATATAACGAGGTCAAGGGAATAGAAATCGCGACTTTTGATAAGAAGTTATTGCACCTGTTGGATAATAAGGAGCAAACGCCATGAACAAGCTAGACGAACTGATAAAGGCGCTTTGCCCGGACGGGGTTGAGTATATACCGATTTCTGATTTATCGAGAGCAATAACACCAAAAATAAAAATAAAATCTAATGATTATTTGACTGATGGTATTTATCCAATAATAGACCAAGGGCAGGATTTTATAGGCGGATACACCAACAATGAAGATGTATTCCCTAAAGATGAATATATTATTTTCGGCGATCACACTTGCGTTGTTAAATTTGTTGATTTTTCTTTTGCTCAGGGTGCTGATGGTGTAAAAGTTCTTAAAGTTAATTCTCCTACTATTCTACCTAAATATCTATTCTATTGTATGGATAACATCAAAATGGACTCGTCATATGCTCGCCACTGGTCAAAAATGAAAGCCATCAAAATCCCCATCCCACATACTGATATTCAACGTGAAATTATCAATATATTAGACAGTTTCACGGAGCTTACAGCGGAGCTTACAGCGAGAAAACAACAGTACGAATATTATAGAGATCGTCTGCTGTCTTTTGAAAATGAACAAAGCGGCGATGATATTCCTCGGGTGGAGCTCCGATCCGTTGTAAAAAAACATTGTGCAGGAGCAACTCCGAAGAAAGGAAATGCTGCTTATTATGAAGGTGGTAACATTCCATGGATTCGTACCCAAGATGTGAAGTTCAATGAGATTTACGAGGTAGATTCATTCATAACTGAGGAAGCTGTAAAACGCACTGCCGTAAAATGGATACCAAAAAACTGCGTAATCGTGGTAATTTCTGGTGCATCTGCTGGTCGCTGTGCTGTCAATAAAATAAGAGCAACCACAAATCAACATTGCCTGAATATGGAAATAGATGAAGAAAAAGCATTGTATCAGTATGTCTATTATTGCGTCAGTGCGCGTTATGATGAGTTAGTGGCAAAAAAACAAGGAGCACGCGGGGATTTAAACTCCACACTAATACTTGAGACTAAAATTCCTATGCCCCCTATTAAAACACAGAAACAAATTGTAGATAAAATTGATGCATTTAATGTACTTCTTAACGATTTAGCATCCGGACTCCCTGCCGAAATTGCCGCTCGCCAGCAACAGTATGAATACTATCGTGACAAACTGTTGACCTTTACGGAGAAATAACAAGGAGGATAGGCTATGCCTTACTTCAACATCGTAGCA
Source organism: uncultured Selenomonas sp. (assembly GCA_938045435.1). Taxonomy (GTDB): domain Bacteria; phylum Bacillota; class Negativicutes; order Selenomonadales; family Selenomonadaceae; genus Centipeda. Next base: position 4,774 of record CALIBA010000060.1, on the reverse strand, counting down.
CAAACCAACGAAAATACCGTTGTTACCGAATACGAGCCGGTAGCTCATCGCTCCGAATTTTATCAGAGCGAGGCGGAACTGGAAAAGGAGTTCATCCGTCTGCTCTGCGAAGAAGGCTACACCTATCTCCCCATTCACTCTGAAGAGGAGCTTATCACCAACCTTCGTTCACAACTCTCGCAACTCAATCATTATGAGTTCAGTGATACCGAGTGGGAGCGTTTTTTTTCAAATGCTATCGCCAATGCCAATGACGGCATCGTAGAAAAAACGGCGAAAATCCAAGAAGACAACATTCAGGTGCTAAAACGCGATGACGGTATGTCCAAAAACATCACGCTCATTGACCGGGAAAACATCCATAACAATCGTCTGCAGGTAATTAATCAGTATGTCATTGGCACGGAAGATGGAGCAAGACACGATAATCGTTACGATGTCACCGTGCTGGTCAATGGGCTGCCCCTTGTTCATATCGAACTCAAACGACGTGGAGTCGCGCTCCGTGAGGCATTCAACCAAATCAACCGCTATCAGCGTGACTCTTTCTGGGCGGGATGCGGCTTATTTGAATATGTGCAGATTTTTGTGATCAGTAACGGAACGAATACCAAGTACTACTCCAATAGCACAAGATTCAATGCCATCAAGGAATCTCAATCGGGAAGAACAAAAAAAGGGAAAACTAGCAACAGTTTTGAGTTCACTTCCTTTTGGTCAGATTCCCACAACCAAGCGATTCCCGATATTATCGACTTTGCCAAAACCTTTTTTGCCAAGCACACACTTCTCAACATCCTGACAAAATACTGTATATTCACCTCAGAAAATATGCTCATGGTCATGCGCCCCTACCAGATTACGGCAACCGAGCGCATTATCAATCGTATCGAAATTGCCCATAATTACAAAAAGTATGGTGATATTGCCGGCGGCGGCTATATCTGGCACACTACAGGCTCCGGCAAAACGCTCACATCCTTCAAAACAGCGCGGATCGCATCGCTTCTCCCCTTTATCGACAAGGTTCTGTTCGTGGTTGACCGTAAGGATCTGGACTACCAGACCATGAAGGAATATGACCGCTTTGAAAAAGGTTCTGCCAACAGCAACACCTCAACGAGAATTTTGGAGAAGCAGCTTTCCGATAACAAGTCGCGTATTATCATCACAACCATACAAAAACTCTCGACCTTCATTAAGAGAAACAGGGCGCACGCTGTTTACAATAGGCAGATCGTGATTATTTTTGATGAATGCCACCGCAGTCAATTCGGTGATATGCACAAATCCATTGTCCGTTATTTCAAGCAGTACTATATGTTTGGCTTTACCGGGACACCCATTTTCCCGCTGAATGCCGGAGTAAACAGCAAGAATCCTAATTACGCAACCACTGAACAAACATTTGGCGATCAACTGCATACGTACACCATTGTGGATGCCATTAACGACAAAAATGTCCTCCCCTTCCGTGTGGACTACATCAAGACAATGGATGTCAATGCCGATATTGATGACGAGGAAGTATGGGATATTGACCGCAAGAAAGCCTTTGAAGCACCCGAGCGTGTCAGCCTCATTGCCAATTACATTTTAGATCGTTTCGACCAGAAGACATATCGCGGCGATAAAACCTATGTGTATAACGCACTGACGAATATCTCCGAAGTGGCATCGGCTGACCGGGGCAAAGTCGAAGAGATTAAACAAAAGCAGCGTCTGTCCGGCTTTAATTCCATCTTTGCCGTGGCCTCCGTCCCTATGGCGAAGATGTATTATGATGAGTTTCGCCGTATTATGGGTAGCGCCCCATCTAAGAAACTGAAAATCGCAGTTATTTACAGTTATGCCGCCAACGAAGAAGAGATCGAAGGTCTCTTAGACGAAGAAAATTCCGAAGATACTTCTGCTCTCGATCAAACGGCGCGTGATTTTCTTGAATCCGCTATCGCTGATTACAACGAGATGTTTCAAACGAGCTATGATACATCCAGTGACAAGTTCCAAAACTATTATAAAGATGTATCCCTTCGTATGAAGAACAAGGAACTGGATTTACTCATTGTAGTAAATATGTTCCTGACAGGCTTTGATGCGACCACGCTCAATACCTTGTGGGTTGATAAAAATCTCCGAATGCATGGACTCCTGCAGGCATTCAGTCGTACAAACCGTATTTTGAACAGCATTAAAACGTTTGGCAACATTGTCTGCTTCCGCAATTTGCAGAAACGGGTGGATGCCTCTCTTGCACTGTTTGGAGATAAAAACGCCAGTGGTGTCGTACTAATGAAAAGCTTTGACGACTACTATTATGGCTACAAGAGTGATGACGGGAAGAATATGCCGGGCTACACAACCTTAGTGAATGATTTGACGGCAAAGTTCCCCGTTGCTGATCCACAAATTATTGGCGAACAAAATCAGAAGGATTTTATCTCTCTCTTTGGGGCAATCCTACGAATGCGGAATGTGCTTCTTTCCTTCGATGATTTTAAGGAAAATGAACTTCTTAGTGACCGCGATTTGCAGGATTACCTTGGCAAATATCAGGATTTACGGGACGAGTGGAATCGTCGCCGTGAAAGCGGAGAGAGTACCGACATCACGGATGATATTGTCTTTGAGATCGAGCTGATTAAACAGATTGAAATCAATATTGATTACATTCTCATACTGGTGAAAAAATACCATGACAGTCAGTGCAAAGACGAAGAAGTTCTCATCAACATCAAAAAGGCAGTGGAGGCGAGTCCAGAACTCCGCAGCAAAAAACAACTTATTGAAACATTCATTACCAAAGTCAATGAAGTGGAAGATGTTGTCAGCGCTTGGAATGGATATGTTGCCGAGCAACGAGAAAAAGACTTAGAACAAATCATCCGGGAAGAACGTTTAAAGCCCGAGGAGACACGCAAATTCCTTGATGCCACCTTCCGCGACGGAGAAGTAAAAACCGTCGGTACGGATATTGACAAAATCATGCCTGCCATGAGTCGCTTTGGCGGAGGAAATCGGAACAAGAAGAAGATGGGCATCATCAAGAAACTTAAAGTATTTTTTGAGAAATACTTTGGCATCGGTCATGCTCCAAATTTTTCTAATGAAGAAGATGAATAAGCATGTATTTCGAGAAAATGTATCATAGATAATATCGTTGAATTCCAAAAGCTCCGCATCCTAACCCTTTCAATTTTCTTCAAATAATGTAATGATTCCTCCAACCTTTTAATTATTCCCTGCTTTCTCCCCAAAGAAGGATCGTTTTCTGGCAGGCAGTGGCGGATTTTCCTAGGCTTGGCATGAGAAAATCGCCAACCACATAGCACAAAAATACCAGAGACCGCTTGTGCTGTGCGGTTTCTGGTATTTCGATCAATATGCGATTGGTATCAAAGTCGGTAGGAATATATTTCTCCCTTACGCCTGTATCATTCCTCATCGTTGAACTTATTTTCCAAGAGCCGCATAAGAGCATCCTTGTCCGGCAAGACGAGTTCATACTTGCTAGCAAAAATCTGCGTATTATCTTCCGGCAATGTCATCTCCACAACAGCATTATTTTTCTCCTTGCAGAGCAGAATACCAACGGTGGGATTCTCTGTCGCCAGTTTCACCTTGCGATCATAGTAGTTCACATACATCTGCATTTGCCCCAGATCCTGATGTGTAATGCTGCCGATCTTGAGATCAATGAGGACAAAACATTGAAGCAGACGATTGAAAAATACCAGATCCACATAGAAGTGCTGCTCATCAAAGGTTAATCGCTCCTGCCGACCTACGAATGTATAGCCCTTGCCAAGCTCCAATAGGAAATGCTGCAATTCATCAATGATGCGCTGCTCCAAATCCGACTCCGAATAGCGGCTCTCCTCGGGCATTCCTAAGAACTCCAAGATGTATGGATCTTTCACGATGTCCTCGGGACGTTCCACAGTCATGCCCTGTTTGGATATCTCGGCGATAGCTTTCTTATCACGGGAAAGTGCCAGACGCTCATAGAGAGCAGCGTTGAACTGTCGCTTCAACTCACGCAGACTCCATCGCTCGTTTGTAGCCTCATTTTCATAGAATTTGCGTTCCTTGTCATTTGTTATGCGCATGAGAAACAAATAGTGTGACCAGCTCAAAGTGAATTGCGCAGATAGTGTTTGCAAATTGGTCGGAGGCGGCTCAAAAATCCGAGACGCTGTCTCGGATTTCTGCACGATCGATTCCCGAGACGGTGTTTCGGAAATCACCTCGTTGCTATATGTAATGTAAAAACGACGCATATTCTCGAGATTATCTACCGAGAATCCTCTGCCAAAGCGATTCGTAAGATTTTTCGAGAGTTCCTTTAAGACGCTCTTTCCATATTCCGCCCGCAGCGCACCCTTTTGCTCGTGCTCCACGATCATGCGGCCAATTTCATAGTAAGTAACGATCATTGTGGAGTTGACCACAGTGACAACATGCTGTTTGGCATTTTCAATAAGAGCGGCGATTTGCTCCACCAAATGATCGTTGCTGTCCATATTCGCTAATTCTTTGCTCATGCTCACACCTACAAAAATTAAATGCCCCAAGTGTGCATAAACTCCTCGGCTTCCGAAGGATTGAAAGAGAAGTCCCTTTCAGTAGGTAATGCTATAGTTTCCCCTGCCTTCACCTACAGGAAATCAGTGAAGGCGTTGATTATCAACATTTTCAAGCCGCCTCTCGTTCATCATTACATTGTATCGTTATCGACGTTACTTCGTTCATTGCCGCTACCAAAATGATACTA
>CALIBA010000059.1 GCA_938045435.1 uncultured Selenomonas sp. | reverse complement strand
GTACAACATGGTACCAAAGGTCGTCTGAAAACAGGGTTGAGTGTCAAATTCCGTCCCAGTCGTTGAACATCAGGCCGATGCCGATGCCGTTTTGTTTGTGGTTGTAATCAATCAGGCTTTCGCCGTAGCCGTGGAAACCGCGGACATCGACTTTTTGCTCCTCGACTGGCAGCTTCTCCTACGGCTTCCGTATGCTTACGCTCTGCTGGTCGGACGGCAGCACCCTCCTGCCCGTCAGCCATGTGCTCCTGTCGACCGAGAATCCAAAGAACCGTCTGAATGCCTCCTCCGAGAAAGTGGATGTACGCACGAGTGGCGGCAAGAGAAGAAAACTTGCACAGAGGAAGGCAACCGAGGTCATGCTCTGTCTCCTGCAGGAAGCGAAGGAGGCGGCGATTCCTGCGCGTCATGTCCTCTTCGACACATGGTTCTGCTCTCCGACCTCGCTCTTGTCCGTCCATGAGCTTGGCTATGAGGTCGTCGCGATGGCGAAGAAAACGGAGAAAATTCACTATCTCCATGAAGGTGTTATGCAGGATGTAAAGGCAATCTACAGGAAACGCCGAAAACGGCGTGGTCGCTCGAAGTATCTGTTGTCCGTAGAAGCCGCTGTCCGTAAGGGAGCCGAATCCCTACCGGCACGTCTCGTTTTCGTACGCAACCGTAACAACCGCAAAGACTGGCTGGTCTTGGTGACGACGGATATGAGACTTACGGAGGAGGAAGTGAGCCGCATCCACGGGAAGCGTTGGGGGATCGAGGTGTTCTTCAAGGTGTGCAAAAGCTACCTTAACCTAAGCAAAGAATGTAACTCCCTTTCCTATGATGCAATGACTGCACATACTGCAGTCGTTTTTACACGATACATAATGTTGTCGCTGGAAAGCAGGGAATCCAATGACAATCGGTCTCTGGGCGAGCTTTTTCTATACTTTTCAGATGAAATGTCCGATATCACATGGATACAGGCTTTTCAACTGTTACTTCAAATGTTCCGTACAATTCTTTCAGATAACACTGAACTTTCAGACGAAAAAATCAACGAATTGGTGGACACATTTATGAATACACTTCCGACCATGTTGAAAACACAACTGCAAGCCGCATAAAGTCTAAACATTGGCAACTGAATAGCTGCCAGATATTGAATTTTCAAGGTGTATAGCTAAAATTTATGTGCGAAGTTTGAGTTATAAATATTTTATAATGTTTATTTGGTGAGTTGGATGACAACTCACCTTTTTTATGAATATGAATTGTTTTGTGGTACAATGTAAATATTATAAAATTATACCTTTTTATTTGTTAAAATAGAATTTTCAAGGTTCAATATAACCTATCGGTGTGAGAAATTCGAGTTACTTTATAAGTGGAGAGGTTAATACAGGAGATAGTAATGGCTATAGATAATAAGAAAGAGCAGGAACGAGATGAGCTTCATCGTGCAATATGGTCAATAGCGGATGAACTTAGAGGTGCGGTAGACGGTTGGGACTTTAAAAATTATGTACTGGGCACTATGTTCTATAGATATATATCTGAAAATATAACAGATTATATTAATACAGGTGAAATGGAGGTAGGAAATCCGGACTTTGATTATTCAATGATGAATGATACTGAAGTGGAAGAAGCAAGACAGAGTCTTGTTGTAGAAAAAGGATTCTTTATTTTGCCTTCAGAGCTGTTTTGTAATGTAAGGGAGAAAGCTAAAGGTGATGAAAATTTGAATGAAACTCTTGAGAAAGTGTTTCGTCATATTGAAGAATCTGTAAAGGGCAGTGAATCTGAATCTGACTTTGCAGGTCTTTTTGATGACTTTGATGTGAACAGTAATAAGCTGGGTTCAACAGTAGCAAAGAGGAATGAAAAACTTTGTAAGCTTCTTGACGGTGTTGCCGGTATGAATCTTGGAGATTTAAAAAATCATGATATTGATGCCTTTGGAGATGCCTATGAATACCTTATGACAATGTATGCATCAAATGCAGGTAAGTCGGGAGGAGAATTCTTTGCACCCGTGGATGTTTCAGAGTTGCTTACAAGGCTTGGTACAGTTGGAAAGACTGAAATTAATAAGGTATATGAGACCCTGCCTGCGGGTTTCGTGTCATAATAATGACACAGGCAAATAGTCAAGTAAATACAAGGGTTTTAGAGCTTCTACCAAAGTTTAAAATCAAAAAATGAATCGTTGGTGTGCTGTTTAGAGCAGTTATGATGAAAATAAATGTTGTAAACAGTACATCAGCATAGAGAGGGGATAATATGGATATTAATTTTTCGAAATTGAAGTCTTCTTCTAACCAAGCATCTATAGAACCAAGAGATATTTTTATGGCATTGCCTACAAAGGATAAAAGCTATGTGTATCCTCGTGATGTTCAAACAGAAGTTTGGAAACAGTGGTTTGATAAACGCAATGAAAAAAACACAATAATAAAAATGAACACTGGAAGTGGAAAAACTGTTGTGGGGTTAACAATTTTACAGAGTTGTTTAAACGAAGGAAAAGGTCCTGCAGTGTATATTGTTCCAGATAATTTTTTAATAAAGCAAGTTTGTGACGAAGCAATAAAGCTAGGAATTAGGGTTGCTTATGATAATGAAGGTGCGAAAGGTGAAGAAGATTATTATTTCAAGCATAATAAAGCAATTTTAGTAACAAATATACACAAATTAATTAATGGTAAAAGCATGTTTGGGTTACGCTCGAGTAATAATGTTAAAATTGGTAGTATCATAATCGATGATGTACACGCTTGTTTAGATACGATAGAAAGGCAACACACAATAACTATTGAATCTAATCATGATTTATATAAAAAAATAATTTCATATGTATCTAACTATACAGAAATCAAGGAAAGTCAAAATTTTTGTGATATAAAAGATAGAAATGATCCGAGATATAGTTACTTGGTTCCATTTTGGATTTGGCAAAAAGAATGTCAAAATATATATAATAGTATTTCTGATGAAGATTATAAGGATGAACCATTCGTATTGTTTAATCTTCCATTGATGCGTGATAATTGGAAAACAGCTAATTGTGTTATTTCTGCTCGTAGGGTCGAAATAACATTAAAAGGTACTCCTATAAATAAAATAACTAGTTTTGAAGAAGCCCAACGTAGGATATTTATGAGTGCGACACTAGCGGATGATAGTGTATTTGTATCTAGTATTGGATTAAAAGAAAAAGAGCTTTCAAATATAATTACACCTGAAAAGGCAAATGATATTGGTGAAAGGCTCATAATTTTTCCTAAACATTTAAATGCTAAGATAACAGATGAAGAGATAAAAAATGAAATTTATAATATTGCTAAGCAACATAATGTTGTAGTTATTGTACCATCTTTTGATAGAGCTAATTTTTGGAATGATATAAGTCTTAGTCAAATTCTTTCATCAAATGCAGATAATATACAAAGTGGTGTTGATAAATTAAAGAGTGGAGAATTCACGGGAATTACAATTCTAGTAAACAAGTATGATGGAATTGATTTACCAGATGATGCTTGCCGAATGCTTGTTGTTGATGGATTACCAAGTATACGGAGTGAGTATGATTTAGCAATACAAGGGATGAATCCAAATGACAACAGATTGTGCAGAGAACAAATTCAGAAAATTGAACAGGGAATGGGTAGAGGGGTTAGATCAAATAATGATTTCTGTTCAATAGTATTAATGGGAGAAAAACTAGCGGATGTAATTGTAAATCAACATGGTAAAGAATTTTTTAGTTCAGCAACACTAGAACAATGGAATCTTTCTCAGCAACTATGGGAACAACTAATGGAATCGACACAAAGTCCTACTATAAAAAAAATTTTTGATTTGACTAATTATATGTTTGAGCGTAACCCAGAGTGGATTTCTGCCAGTAAATCTAATTTATCTAATGTTGTGTACAATAAATTTGGTAATGTAGATTCTTTGATTCTTGCGATGCGGAAGGCTTTTGAAAAAGAATGCTTAGAAAATTATGAAGAAAGTTTTTCGATTATAGAGCAAGAAAAGAATAAAACAAATGATAACAAAACTAAAGGGTTATTGATGCAATATATGGCTGAATATAAGAACTTCAGCAATCCAGCTGTGGCACAGGAAATATTACTTTCAGCAAGAAACCTTAATTCTATGGTTTTAAAACCAATTAAGGGAATCCAATTTTCAAAATTAACTAGTACAAATAATGGACAATCTAGCTCTATTATAAAATATATTGAAGAAAATGAATTAAATGCCAATGAATATATTATACATGTATCGGCTATATTGGAAGATTTAAACTTTTCAGATAATCCTGCGAAACGATTTGAAAATGCACTTAATGATGTAGCATCAGTTATAGGTATTGCATCCTCTCGCCCAGAAGTTCAGTTTGGAGGAGAAGCTCCTGATAACTTACTAGCATTTTCAAATTCTGAATATGTAATTATTGAATGTAAGAATAGAACGACAACAGAATTAATTTCAAAAGATGACTGTGAGCAGTTACTTAGTTCGATACAATGGTTTAAGAATCATTATATTCTTGGAGAAAAATATATTCCAATTATGATTCATAATAGTGATACTTTCCGAACTGAGGCATCACCTAGTCCAGACATGAGAATTATGACACCTGAATTATTGGACGAATTCTCACGAGCAATAAGAGGGTTTGCAGAAGGGGTTGTCAAAAATGGAGTCTATGGGAATAACAAAGAAGTTGAAAAATTATTAAATTCATTCAGGCTAAATGGTTATCAGATAATTAATCAATATACAAAGCCATTTAGTAAAAATAAATAACTTTTAAATTTTGCATCTATAAAATTTTATAGGTGCATTTTTTTAAAAATTTCATAAATCTGGTTACCAAGAGGGATAAATTTTCACTATTAAAGTGTAGGGGGAAATTTATCCTCTTTGCTTTTGAGGTAGAAGAGAAAATCTATTCCGTTATTAAGCAAAGAATCCTACATAGCAGAAAGCTAATTGATCTTTGACAACTGAATAGACCAAGGTGGGACGTTATCCATTTGTGAAGAATTATGACCTACACCAAGACTTTTCTGCTGAGAGATTGGTTTAAATGAATACTGGTAAGTGCCAAGGATAAAAGAAAAAGAGCGATAAATAGGAATATATAAAGGATAGATGTGGCAATCTATCTCTGTGATGCAAATGGTGATAATGATACTTCAATAGTTTAAGCTGGCTCGTCTTAATAAAGGTCGGTGGTGAGATTCTAATGTAGCAGCCAATGCACCTACCAATGTCATAAAACTTATTATAAAAATAGTGAGGTTAAGACTATGAATAAGAAAAAAGAAGTTAAGAAAGATAAGGATAAGATAAGAAGTAAATAGCCGATGATTATTCTAAGAAAATAACCTACTCTAAGAGCGAAAGTGAAAAGCTTGATTTACTTGATATTGTTGAGATGTATCTATGTAAATCTTGTGTCAGAATTTGAGGGGCTGACAAAGAGAAATAGGGTGCGGTAAAATACAGGTGGTAGAAGTAATCTTCCGAAATGACTATTTGCCAAAATATCATTTTAGGAGGATTGTTATGAGAAATACTGCGTGTATGTATCTTCGTCTTTCAAGAGAAGATGGGGACAGTAATGAAAGCAACTCTATTTCAAATCAAAGACAAATAATCAAATCTTACACTAAAGAAAAGAACATAGATCTATCTTATGAATATGTAGATGAATATAACCTGAGATTGATACAATTTGATACAGAAACGGCGGCAAAACCGCATAAAATAACGGCTCTCGGTGCCAAAAGGCAGCCCGAAAGCCGTCATTTTTGTTTTATGGGGTTTAATGCTCATCTGCCTGGGTGCATAGTTGCACCCAGCGGACAAGGGTGGGTGCAGTTTTGCACCCAAGCAGAGCAAATGCTCAAAAGGTATCTCTGCTTATTGCAGGTATTTATCAATCAGTGCTTTAATTGCAGCGGAGTCGATGCCGCCATTGAGAGAATCTTCCGACACGATTAGATTCTCGCCCTCCACGATGTTGTGTTTTTCGTAGAGTGCTTTCTTCTCCTGCCAGTGCTTATTATACGATGCATCGCCCAGCATTCCACAATGTTCCCAATAGAAGCAGGTTCCGCTTTCTGCATCATCAATTGTGAAATCCGGAATGCGGATGCCGCCCTCACCAAGGTCGAGTTCTTTTTCGTACTCGTATTCAATGCCTGCCTCATATAGCATATTGGCAATGATAACCTCCGACTTGGAGCGGACAAGGTCGCCCTTCAGTGTTCTGTGGATAAGAGCCTGCTCATAGTACGCTTTCTTGTATTCCACAATATCCGGTGCTTCAAACAGGCAGGTAAAACGCTTTGCAACCTCAGAACACGCAACAGAGGAGTAGTCCCTCAAACGGTATGCTCCATCATTGTAGAGAATAACCAGTTTGTCCTTTTGACGGGTAATTGCTGTGTAGAGCAGCTCCTTGGAAAGCAGTCCGCCCGGCTCGCCTAAGACAAGGATTGCCTTGCCGAATTCGCTGCCCTGTGCTTTGTGTACAGTAAGAGCGTAGGCGAGTTCCAAATCGGAGGTGCCTTCATCAGATACAACGGAGTACCAGTTATAATTCATCTCCGGCTGAGAAGAGAACACAATCTGATGTGTGTTGTACTTTACAGTTGAATTCTTCGACTTCTCCCAGATACGCTCGACAATACCAACTTCACCGTTTGCCACATAGCCGTCTATTTTTGTACGGCTCTTTATATCGTAACCTTTGATTTTCTGGTTTCGGATATTGATAACCTTGTCGCCGTAAACAATGCCGTCTGTGCCGAGCATATGTCTTGTGCCACGAATGGAGCAATGCTCCAATTTCTGTGCTTGCTGTGAACGGTACTTTTCATGCAGATAACGGTTAATGGTGGCTGTGCCGATTGCCGCATCATTTCTATAGGCGGACAGAATCTGCCAACTTTCGATTTTTTTGATGTATTCATCTGCACCCGCAAAATTCATCCATCCGCTGTTGATATGTCCGCCTATGGACAGGTTAAAGCCTTCAATGTCATCAACGCTGTTCATCTCGGTTTCTTCATACACCGTCTCGAAAATACGCTGTTCCAATTCTTCTGGGGTACTCCACGACTTAAAGGATACGTGCTTGTCCAGAGAACCGCTTTGCAGCCGGATGAAAATACTATCATCCAGTTGCTCAGAATCACCCGTGTACCACTTGGAAAGTTCTGTATCACCTCGCGGATTTCCGTCATCAGAAAGCTGGCGCATGGTGACGGTAAGCTGACCGAACCCCGGTCCGACCTTTGGGAACTGATTAATGCCCTGATTCAGCTTGCGAACCAAATCGACAAACGGTCTGCCTGCGCCAATCGGTGGCAGCTGATTCGGGTCTCCTACGAAGATTATTCGCTGTGCTCTTTTACGAAGAGCCTGGAGTAATGCTCCAAACATTTCCTCGGTCAGCATAGAGCTTTCATCAATGATAACGGTAAATGGCACATTCTTTGCCTCAACATCAGAGAGGCGGTATTCCATAGTGTATCCATTGAATCGGCGGCTTTCGCTTAAGAATTGTGCGACCGTTTTTGCTGTACTGTCCACGCCTTGCTGTTTCATAGCCTGGCTCATGCGTACACGCGCCTTACCTGTAGGCGCAAGCAGAAGAACCCCGCCGTCCCGAATCTGTGGTGACTTGCAGAGTAAGGCAAGCAGCGTTGTTTTGCCGGTTCCTGCGCCGCCGATTAAAACCGACAGCCTTGATTCGGCAAGTTCCTTAAGAATGGCAGCCTTTTCTGTTCTGGCACGTTCCTCAGATGCGGTTTCTACCTGCCCTTTGAATGCTCCATCTATAATAGCACGCCAGTCTTCCTTGATTTCATGACGCTTGCCGTTCAGCCGCTTGTTTACAGAAACTCGGATGATTTCATCAAATTCAAAGATGCGTTTCAGCTGATATGCCTTATCGCCATTCTTGCATTCTACCAATACCACTTCATCAAGAAGGAAGTCGTGGATGCTGTTGATGATGTCTCCCGTAACCCGGCAGGCAGGATAAATTGGGAGGGTATTTATTTCGCTGATTAGATTTGCCACTGGGTAAACCGTATGGCCCCATAAAGCCTGCAACTCCAGTTGGCTCACAAGATATGCCCGAATACGGCGCTTATCATTTTCAGAGTCCAGAGCGGTTGGGGCTGGTACGGGACTGACGTGATTGATTTCATCCGGCGGGAATACTGCCATATCAACCTTTTTAACCGGGATATAGCATTCAGCCGTGCATCTGCGGGTTTGCTCATATAGGATGTACGGATTTTGGATAATCTCTGCATCCGTACAGCAGATGCCAAATTTGGCTCTTTCTTCCGTGTTGAAAATGTTGTATGCCTGCTCCTGATTCAAAGACATACGAGCCATCAGCCAAAAGAGAGTGCGGCGTTCTTTTGGTAGCGCTTTATAGGTTTCCAGCTCAGTTCTTCCAAGGCTTCTTAGAACAGCAGGCGTGAAATAGTCCTTCGGTGCAGCAAGTACCGTATTCAGTACGGACTCATATTGCGCCGGGTCCTGGATATGCTTTTTCAGTTCCTTCGCCATGATTTCACCGCAGCGGAATCCTACAGCAGACAGCATGAAACCAAGTCCGGGGAATGGACCACGGTCACGCCATACCTCTGACAGCCTTGCCTTTGTCCATGCAATGCACTGGCTCCAGTTGCCCGGAATGCACTCCTTGATAATCTCAAGTACCTTTATGGTTTGCAGGAGGACACTGATTACAGCATCGTAGGAAAGCTGCTCCGTTGCGTAGGAGAATTCCTCAAAGTAGTCATCCTCCGCAAAAACGGTAATGCTGCGCATATCAAATTCCGGGTGTTCCTCTGCGTATTCCATCATTTCACGGTACGGCAGAAGAAAACCGTTGCTCCGGTCATCACGAATTGAGTGACCGAGCATTGTTTCCCACAAAATAGATCGTAATTCTCCTGCGTCGGTATGATTGTGTTCCGGCGGTTCGGTGATCGATGTGATATAGCCGATTCCCATAACCACACGCTTGGCATCATCGATAAACGGAACCTGCTTGGCATAAGGAATCACAATGGATTCATTTACCTTCACATCCTCATAAAACACGCGGAAGATTTCACGCTGGTTTGTAGCATCCTGTACCCAGTTGGTTGGAAAGCCCAAATTAGGCTCCCGTTCCTCACGATAATCAATGCCGTGTTTTTGAGCCAAATCAAAGATGGTTCGCTCACAGCCGTTTTCGTTTTTCTTCAGCATGGTCCACGAGAACGGTCTTGCAGGGAGAGAGTACGGAGGATAAATCAGGTCGGTTTCGAGAAAATGACCGTGAGACCCGCTGTTCCCTTTTTTATATGGATGAATAGTAGTCTTTTTATATGTGTCAGCGGACATGAAACAGCCGCCCTCTGACAGGCACGGAATATCTGCTTCATGACCGAGTATGGGACAACCGTGAAGGGAGTCCTCAAGTTCATCATTACGGCTGTCTGCGATATTGCTCAATCGCAGACAGGCATTGTTATAACATGGCTTATTGCATACCAGACCGGAATACCCGTTGTCTTTCCAGGGCACTCTTATGGATAAATGTTGAGCCATAACTGCGGTCTCCTTTCCGTTATCTCATAACTTTTTCCATCAGGCTCTTATAGCTGTCCACCACATCATAGACCACCTTATCACTGCTGATAGCCTTGAAATGCTCTCTTGCACAGTGAATTTTGGACTGCTCAATCAAACGAAGCTGCATGGAGGACATGGAGCCCTTGGTTTCCGCCACAAAATAAATGTGTTTTACCGTGCCTTCATAGAAAGCAATCGCCCAGTCCGGGTTGTATTTGCCAACCGGAGTGGAGATATAGAAGCCATCCGGGAGTTTTACGTAGACCGCAACATCCTGATTGGTATCCAGGTCAGTGGCAAAGTCACGCTCATTGGTAGAGTCGTAAACAATATGGTCATATAAGTGGCGGTTTGCCTTCATGGCATTGACGCCCAGCTTGCCCTTGATGGTCGGCTCGGTAAAGATATCCGTGCCATAACGCTCATCCAGAACATCGTAGGTAATATGCTCGATGACAGCCGTTGCCTTTTCATCGTTGATAAGACTTGCCGCCTTAATGATGAATTCTTCCGGGTTGCCCTTGAACTGGTTGAACACGGACGGCTGGATGCCACTCAGAATAGCAATAACCGCCTTACGGGTCAGCCCGGTTTCATCTACCAGTTTACCTACCAAATCATACTTCACATTATTGCTGGCATGAATGGTAGCACCGTAGCTGTCGGATGCTTCCTTCACAAAGGATGTGCCGCTTTCCAGTTCTGCCTTGGATTTAATTTGCTCCATAGCACCGGTTTCTACCTTGAAGTAAATCTTGGATACACGGAGTTTTCTATCCAGAGCATCAATGGCTTTGCGTACCAATTCATCCGTATCAAAATCAACCACATAAACGCTCTTGGCATTGATTCGATTCCACAGTGCTTTGAACTCCGGCATTGCCAGTTTATCCTCATCCACGGTGAGTTCGATATTATTGCTTCTCGCATTTTCAGGCTGCATTGCTTTGGCATCGTAGATGGAATCAATGATACCAATCACGCTTTCGGTA
>CALIBA010000058.1 GCA_938045435.1 uncultured Selenomonas sp. | reverse complement strand
CTCAGATATGCTCTCGACGGCCGTGTTTGTCTTGGGGCCGGATGCCGGGCGGGCGCTCCTTGCAGAGTTTCCCTCTGCTCTTGTGATTCTCATTGGAACCGATGGGACAATGATAGGGGAATAATGGGACAGAAAAAGCTCCGCCGCGAAAAGAGGCGGAGCTTTTGTATGGAGAAGACGGCAGGATCATCCGATCTGCGTGGTGCTGGTGATGTGAAATCCCTTTGCAGAGAGCTGTTCTTTGACATCGTCAATATCACTTGCATCGATGCGTATGACGAGCTGATAGGTGCCGTCGGGCCGCGGCATTGTTACCATGCTGTCAATGCTGATGTCATGTTCGGAAAAAATTGTGGAAATGTCACGGAGGACGCCTTTGCGGTCGGTTACATCGAGTGTGAGGCGGGTTCGTCCACTGTCAAGTCCCATGATGGTGATAAAGGCATTCAATATATCGGTGGAGGTAATGATGCCGACGAGTGCACCCACTTTCGAAAGAACGGGCATACCACCGATTTTCTCACGCGACATGATGAGTGCCGCCTCCTCGACCGTCATCTCGTCTGTGACGGTGATGACCTCCTTCTGCATGACATCGGCGACCTTCACCTTTGAGAGCAGGGTGCGCTCTTCAAAGCGATCCAAGGTCGTTGCCGCAGACGGAGATACACTCAGGAGGTCACGGTTCGTGAAAAGACCGACGAGATTCCCGTGTGATATGACCGGCAGACGGCGGAAATGACCGCTTTTCATGAGCTTTGCGGCCTCGTCCAGCCCTGCATCGGGTGCGATGGTGACAGGATTCTTGGTCATGCAGTTGGCAACAAACATAAACTCTCCCCCTTGCCGGTGAAGTTCCTAGTTCCTAGACTTGTCGTTTTTGTACTATTCGCGCTTTACCGTGCATTTTCCTTCTTTTCAGCAAAAAGGGGGGCTTTTTCAAATGTTGTGGAAAGTGTGTATGAAGTACACCCACCTAAGGTTCGCTTAGGTGGGTGTACCACAACATTTGTGAAAGAACCGCAAAAGCGGACTTATCCCCCGAGATATGCCTTGCGGACATCCTCACTCGCCGCCAGTTCCCCTGCGCTGCCCGAAAGCGTGATGCGCCCCGTTTCAAGGACGTAGGCGCGGTGCGCGATGGAGAGTGCCATATTGGCGTTCTGTTCCACGAGGAGGATGGTTGTGCCCATTCGGTTGATGTCCACAATGATCGAGAAAATCTCTTTGATGAGGAGCGGTGCAAGCCCCATGGAAGGCTCATCGAGCAGCAGCAGACGCGGGCGGCTCATGAGCGCACGGCCCATGGCGAGCATTTGCTGCTCCCCGCCCGAGAGCGTCCCCGCATCCTGTGCACGGCGTTCCTTTAGGCGTGGGAAGCGGTCAAAGACCATCTCTATATCAGAAGCAATGCCGTCCGTATCTGTACGAATGAATGCGCCGAGTTCGAGGTTCTCCATCACAGTCATATCGGCAAAGATGCGGCGCCCCTCGGGCACCTGTGAGATGCCGCGGCGGACGATCTCGTGTGCACCGTGTCCTGCGATGGAGCTGCCCTCGAATGCAATATCACCGCTGCGCGGCGCGATGAGCCCGGAGATGGCACGCAGGGTTGTCGATTTGCCTGCACCATTTGCGCCGATGAGGGTGACGATTTCGCCTTGCTGCACAGTGAGTGACAGTCCTTTGAGCGCGTGGATGGCACCGTAGTAGACGTGGAGATCCGTGACGCTGAGCATGGGTACACCTTGCTGCTCCTTGTATGTGCAGTCATCTGCATCTGAGGTGGTGGACGGTGCGGTGTTCGTGTTTTTTTCGTCTGTCATCATTATTCCTCCGCCCCCAGATAGGCTCGAATGACCTCTGGATTTTGCCGAATATCCTCGGGGGTTCCATTTGCAATAATGGCACCGTATTCGAGTACATAGATGCGCTCACAGATGCCCATGACGAGGGACATATCATGCTCGATAAGGAGGATGGTCAGCCCAAACTCTTTTCGCACCCAACGAATCATCTCCATCAGTTCCTGTGTTTCCTGCGGGTTCATGCCCGCCGCAGGCTCATCGAGGAGGAGGAGCTGCGGCTGTGCAGCAAGGGCACGCGCGATCTCCAGACGGCGCTGTGCGCCATAGGGGAGGTTTTTTGCCTGTTCCTCCGCCAGATGCTCCAGATGAAAGATACTCAGCAGACGATGCGCTTCCTCCTCCAGATGCTTTTCCTCCGACCAGTAGCGGCCGATGCGCAGGATGGCTTCGGTGAGGCCATAGTTCATGTGTGTGTGAAAGGCAATTTTGACATTGTCGCGCACGGACAGTTCGCCAAAGAGCCGGATGTTTTGAAACGTGCGTGCAATGCCGCGTGCAGTGATTTGATATGGACTTAGCCCGACAATGCTCTTTTCCTTGAACAGGATTTCGCCCGTGGTCGGCTGGTAGACACCGGTAAAGAGGTTGAATGCCGTCGTTTTGCCCGCGCCGTTCGGTCCAATCAGACCGAGAAGCTCCCCGCGGCCGATGTGCACGTTAAAATCCACGATGGCGCGCAGTCCACCGAATACCATGGAGACATCCCGCGCAATAAGCAGCTCGTTTGCCATTAGGAAGCACCCCCTTTCCGGAAGAAACGATGCAGGGGACGCATGGATGTGACTTCAACGTAACCGAAAAGTCCCTGCGGACGGTAGAACATGAGCAGGATGAGCGCGAGCGCGTAGATAATCATGCGCGCGTTCGGGAAGCTCGCGAGTGCCGCCGAGAGGAATGTCACGACGAGTGCGCCCGCGATCGAGCCGGTCATCGAGCCGAGGCCGCCCATGACGACCATGATGAGAA
>CALIBA010000057.1 GCA_938045435.1 uncultured Selenomonas sp. | reverse complement strand
CCCAGTAGAAAACAGACTCTTTGAGTGAGATCTCATCCATTGTGTCAATTACACGAATACGCAGCTTGATCTCCTCTGATGAGACCGGATGCTCACAAATCTCGCGTGAGAGCTGATTCAGTGCTTTGAGACGCTGAAAGTCAAAACTCTGTCCTGGCACACGCCGCATCTGTGTTAATACGCCAATATCATTCCCGCGGATGGTCACAATAATACTGGATGTAATGACCATGACATCCACATGGCGTACACCGTAGGCGCGGCAGATGAATTTAATCGTGCGCTCCACACGGCTGACCTCGGCGCCTGTTACCAGCATGCGCTGTCCGATATCAATTGCACGCTCCAGAATGTTGTTGATGTTGATACGTTTTTTTTCGTTTATCATAATGAATATAGTTATAGCATGACTCAGTCCTCTTGTCACCTTTTTCATCCAAAAATAATCCCCATCATATTGAGAAATAAAAATGCAGCTACGGATGCAGCTGCATTCAAGAGTTTTTATGCTTGACTTGCCTTTTTCTTTTCGCGTTCGTTGACAATATGGTTATAGATCAGGACAAAGATCAGCAGGCCACCCCAAATAATCTGACGATAGAAATTAGAGATGCTCTCATACATATTAAGCCAGCTCGAGATCATCTGCACAATCAGCACGGCAACAATGACTCCCTTCATATTGCCTTTTCCGCCGTAGGGATCAATTCCGCCTAATACCGCAATCAGAATCGCCTCCATTAAATAGGACGCACCATAATCCGCCTTTGCAGAGTTGAATCGCCCAAGCATAATAAGACCGGCAGCTGCACTCAGCACACCGCTGATCATATAATTGGCCAGATAGAGTCTCATATTGTTAAACCCAGAAAACGCAGATGCCTTCACACTAGTTCCAAGCATGCGAAGTTTATAGCCAAGCGTTGTCCTCTCCATGATGAATGCCGCTGCAGCTGCAAAAACAACAAAGACGACCAAAGGCATTGGAATGCCAAAAAGCTTAGCAGACATTGTTCCTGCAATTTGAGGTGGAAGCCCTCCAAGTGTACTTCCGTTTGTCAGAACAATTGCTGTCCCCATAAAGAGCGCCTGCGTGCCTAGTGTTGCAAGGATCGGCGTAATACCGACAGCCCCCACGAGAAAGCCGTTCAAAGCACCACACAACATACCGAATGCCAGCGCTCCGAGGAAGGAAAGAAGAATCATGGTGACGACAGTTTCCTCCGGCGTTTCCGGGGTAATTAGTACAGGAAGTACCTTTGCAACAAGCACAGCAGACAAATTCGCAACAGCTACAACACTGAGATCAATACCGGCTGTATAGAGGGTAAATGCCATTGCGATGGCCATCAATCCAAATTCAGGAAACTGCTTTCCCATGGATTGAAAGTTTGATACGCTAAGAAACAATGTGCCCTTTAGAATGGAGCAGAAAGCAAATACGAAGAGGAATACGATAAGCATGCGCATGAGGTTTTTATCTCTGCGGAACAGTTGCTGCAAAGTTTCCATTATTGCTTTCCTCCTTCCATATCAGATACTTGAACTGTAAGTTTTCTGCTATTCCGTTTCATTTGTAGCGCCGAAACAGCAGTTCCTATAATGATGACGGCCCCTGTAAATACTTTTTGCCACGTCGTTGAAATATCAAGGAGAATCAGGCTGTTGTCCATTACAGTAAGGAGAGCCATCCCCAGGAGTGCGCCCCATATAGTTCCCTTTCCACCCTCCATACGGACACCTCCCAACACACAGGCCGCAATAACTGTCAGCTCAAGTCCCTCAAGATTGTTCGGGTGGACCGCAAGGAGCATAGTAGAGCGCAGAACACCAATGAGTCCCGCCATACATCCTGAAAACGCATAGATGAACACAATCGTCTTAAAAACTTGAAATCCGGCACGCTGTGCAGCTTTTTCATCCCCGCCGATCGCATAAATGCCTCGGCCAAGCATGGTACGGTTTAAAATGAACCAGCCCACAAAAATCAAAAGTATCGTGAGAATAATCCCGATAGGCATATCCGAAGTCAGACCCGAGGCCGAATTTGTTACAGAAAACAGTTTCATTTGTCCAAGTTCATAAAGAGGTGCGCAAAGCGGATACTCTCGCGACTTGAAGACTCCCTGCATGATGCCGAAGCAAATACTACTTGTCCCAAGTGTGACAATCAGTGCCGGAAAACGGAATCTGGCAATAATATACCCGTTAACAAGACCGACTGCAA
The DNA here is from genome assembly GCA_938045435.1 of uncultured Selenomonas sp. Taxonomy (GTDB): domain Bacteria; phylum Bacillota; class Negativicutes; order Selenomonadales; family Selenomonadaceae; genus Centipeda. Next base: position 5,426 of record CALIBA010000057.1, on the reverse strand, counting down.
GACCAATAAGCATTGCCGCCGCAAAAAAGAGGAGCGGATTATCTGTCACTTGCTCCATACGCGAACAGACAATAAACATCGACATGGATGCAATGGCTGGGAAGGAAACGTCAACCCCACCCGTGATGATGACAAACATCTCACCGATACAGAACATTGCCGGTACAGAGAAGGCGCGCAGAATATCCACAGCATTATTTCCCGTAAAAAACTGGCCGCTTTTTGCCTGGATCATAAAGCAGAGGAACAGCAATACAAGGCCTACATAAAATTCGGCCGATGTAAAAATTCTCTTTTTCATGCGACATTCCCTCCTTGGTGAGCAAGCTCCGCAAGGGTACTCTCTTCAAGATTCTCTGTAGAGAGAGATGCAGCAAGCCGCCCCTGACGCATGACCATCACCCGATTGCAGTTGATCAGAACCTCCGGCAGATCATCGGAGATGATAAGGACTGTAAGGCCCTCTCTTGCGAGCTTTCGGACACGTTCATAAATATCGAACTTAGCGCCAATATCCACGCCTACGGTGGGTCCATTTAGAATCAGTACATTCAGATCAATCGCAAGCCATTTTGCAAGCACACATTTCTGCTGATTGCCGCCCGAAAGTGTTCCAACTGGATCCTCAACATCATGTAGAGCAATAGAGAGCTCCTTTTTCCAATGATGGGCCATCTCATCGATCCTACGTCGATCGACTGCTCCAAATACATTTGCATATTCGCTCCATTTTTCGGTAGAGATATTATCCGAAATCGGTTGACTCAGAAACAGCCCCTCCGTAACGCGGTCCGGCGGCAAATATCCAATGCCGTTTTCTATGGCATCATGAATGCATGTAATCTGTACAGACTTTCCATTGATGCAAATGTCACCGCTCTGCGCCTGATGACATCCAAAGAGTGCCTCAGCAAGTTCTGTTCGACCAGATCCTAAAAGGCCTGTAACTCCTACGATTTCCCCTTTTTTTAAATGAAAGCTTACATTTTTGAAACCATTTTCAAGGCATAGGTCCTTTACCTCAAGAACGGTAGGCGCATTCTTCTCTTCATAAGAGAAACTCTGCGTAACAATCTCGCGGCCGGTCATATAGTAGGTGAATTTATCCTGATTGAGATCTTTTGTATTTCCTTCCGCAACATTATGTCCGCTGCGGAAAATCGTGAAGCGTTCAGCGATCTCAAACACCTCATCCAGTTTATGCGAGACAAACAGGACAGCAATGCCACGCGACTGCAGCTCTCGGATGAGTCGAAAGAGAGTTTCCACTTCCTTTTTGGTCAAACCGGTGGTCGGCTCATCCATAATAATCAAACGAGCATCATTGAGGAGTGCCCGGCTGATCGCAATCATCTGCCGCATGCCAAAGGTGAGATTTTCCACAAGCTCATCCAGATCCAGCGTCAGATTGATTTTGGAAAGTGCCGCAAGAGCAGTTTCCTTCATGCGCGCCTTATTCACAAATTTACGGCCAGATGCAACCTCCATATTCAGCGCAAGATTTTCCTGAACAGTTAAATTAGGAAAGAGGGACAAATCCTGATAAATGACCTGAATTCCGCTGGTAATTGCTGTTTGTGGGGTCATTCGGTCAAATTCTTTTCCGTCAATTTCTAGTGTGCCGGCATCCGGTGTATAAAATCCAGAAATAATATTGATAATGGTCGACTTTCCGCAGCCATTCTCCCCTGCGAGGCAGTGAATTTCTCCCTTTCGTATAGAGAGATTTACGCCGTCAAGGGCCTTGACGCCGCCAAAGTATTTCTTAATACCTGTCGCCCTCAAAATGTAGTCAGACAAATTCCGTTCCTCCTTCCAACATGTAGCAAATACAGCAAAAGCGCAGAAGCCTGCCATGGACTGCCGCGCTTTTACCGGAACATCCTAAACATCAGAAATTGTAGTTATCTACATTATCCTTGTTGATTGCAATCCATCCTGCACCCATAAAGAGCCGCGGATTCTCGGGGCTAACCTGGAGTTTGCTGTATGACTTCAGTCCGAGATCCATGCCGTCCTGCGGGGTTTTTCCCTCAAGGATCTGACGTGCAAGCACGCACATTGCGTAGCCAGCCTCGGCCGGATCCCAAAGAGTGATATAGGAGAGCGAACCGTCCTTGATCAGCGTACGGCACTCATTCGGCATACCTGTTCCGACAACGAAGACCTTGCCCTTCAGACCAAGCTCATTGATCGCACGCGCAATCCCCGGCGTATCCATGGAGCTCGTTCCGACAAAACCAGTTACCTCCGGATGAGCCTTGATGACTTCCTTGGCAACCTGATATGCCTTTTCAGAGTTGTTCTCAGACTCAACACGCTTCGGGGTATCGAGCAGCTTCACATCGGGATATTTTGCCATCTGCTGTGCAACAGCGCCGTTTGCCCACTCGTTCTGTGAAGCATTGGTCAAATGAGCAACCATCGTCGTATAGATGCCCTTGCCACCCATTGCCTCCTGCAGCTTGTCCATGATGAATGCGCCGTATCCGGCATTGTTAAATGCCTCAAGATCATAGTCCGCATTTTTGCAGGTCGATCCCTCGTGGGTGATAACGAGAATTCCTTTGTCACGCGCTTCCTTGAGAACAGGATCACAGGCGGCGGGGTCAACCGGAACCACACACAGCGCATTGATGCCCTGGTTGATAACATCCTGGATGACCTGAACTTGCTGCGCTGCATCGGTTGCCGCAGGACCTTTCTGGTAGGCGTTGATCCCGGTGTCGGCAGCATACTGCTTTACGCCTTCCTCCATACGGGCAAACCATCCGTTGGAGGAATCCTTAACAACGACAGCGATCTTCCAGTCTTTTTTCTCGCCCTTCGTTGCAACATCTGTCGTCTCAACAACACGCGCAACGGATGCCTTGTCCGTCGAGGAGGCCTGCTTTTCGCCATCCCCGCCGCACCCGGCAAAGGACAGGCAGCAGGTGACCCCGAGAGCCACTGCCAAGAGTTTCTTCTTCATGTTCATGATAAAATCCTCCTTGCTTTATTCACCAGGAAGTACGAAAATCGTATTTCCCTACATAACACCTTTTTGGAGAATCACACAACCGTAAGGCTGGCGCTCCCCTGTGGAGATTGTTACAAAAGCAGTCTTTGCTTTATCATAGAAGCTAAAGCGGTCAATAAATCCAACACAGTCCTCGCCTTCATGCACGTTTTCCTTGACAGCAGCAATAAAATCATCCCACACCTTTGGGCGACCAATCTTCTCGCGCATTTCATCCATCACATCCATGATCAACACAGGATGCTTTTCATACTCGGTATCAAGCGGCATAAGCTTCAGGATGCCGTCCAGCATCTCTGCAGCACCAATGCCATCGGCATTGATTGTAATACCGTTCTTTGCCATGGATACAGCCGGATAGAAATCATCCGCAATCACGACGAGATCACCATGTCCCATATCCGCAAGTGCCTTTAAAAGATCCGGACTGATACACTTTGGAATACCTTTTAACATGATAATTGCCTCCAATCCAATATCTGCTCATGGATGTGAAAGAATACTACACGATTTTATTATTCAATGTTGCGATGACGAGCCTCCATCGTTTCGTATGTCTCACGAAGGCGATCCGTCAGCATCATTGCAAGAAGATCAAAGAGAAGGAACAGATGCTGTTCAAAGAGATTCCCCATTGGCTGAGTGGATGGAATGGTACGCGAATCCTTCCCTTTATATACCATCGCAGGAACAAAGAGACAGGTTTCCGCTTCTAACGGCGTACGCTCATTCGGTGCACCTGTGATGACAAGACGTCGAGCGCCGGTACGTCCGGACTGGTCCAGCAGATAATCAATATGACCGATGCATCCGGAGCCATTGATCGCGATAAAGAGATCACCTGACTTCATTCCGGGCGTCGTATCATCCCAAAACCAATGCACCTCCTTGCCAAGATGCATGAGCCGCATAGAAAAACTGCGCGCTGCAATTCCCTCACGCCCTGCACCGGTGACAAATATGCGGTTGGCAGAGGCGATTTCCTCCATCGCAGCGTCAAGCTCTTTGATGTCCTGTGCTGCAAAAACTTTCTCGTGCTCAAGAAGTATCGTACGATAAAGCGTCTCATAGCTTTTCATTGTTAGGATTCTCCTCTCCACTTTTCAGACCCGCGCAGGATCAGCCGTGTCGGTAAAAAGATCTCATGGCGGACGGGTTCTTCCGCTATCTTTCCATCAGCAGTCTTGATTCGCCGAGTAAGAAGATGGATTGCATCCCGCCCCATCTGATAGACATCCCGATCCACAACGCTGAGTGAAATACCCCCGTAGTGGAGCATTTCAATCTCATCAAAGCCAATCATGGAAACGTCTTTCCCAATCCTCATCCCGTTTTCTCTGAAATAACGAAGACATCCGAGCGCCGTCATATTATTTGCTGCGAACACAGCAGTGGGCGGCTGTTCCTGTTCCATAATCTGATGCATGACCGCATAGGCACGCTCTTGATGAAAATCTCCCTGTGCGGCATATCGCATATCCGGCTTTATATCCCATTTTGAAAATGCGGCTAAATATCCAAGCCAACGTTCATTGCCCGGACGAGAGTTCTCTGGTCCGCGAATGGTGGCAATACGGCGATGTCCTTCGCGGAGCAGACATTCGACTGCATCCATCGCACCACGAAAATCCTCTGTAAACACACCATCGAACCGACCATGTTTTAGACTGCGGTCAATGAGGACAACCGGTAGGCCGGCCGCCTCGAGTGCAAGGAGACGTTTGCACGTTTCTTCATTCTCGGCATCTGCCGGAATGACAAGAACACCAGAAAGACGTTCTGTTTTTACAGAATCAAAAAAGCGGTGTTCTTTTTCAATGCTGTCATCTGTTCCATATAAAAAAATATTGTAACCACTTTCATCAGCTGCATTTGTAATCCCGCGCAATAGTTGCGAGAAAAAAGGATTCTCTATGTCAGGAATCAGAAAGCCAATATTCCCTGTGTTCCCTGTACTGAGTTTTCTTGCCAGGGCATTCGGTGTATAGTCCAGTTCTGCAATGATCCGCATGACCCGCTTTCGCGTTGCTTCGCTGACGTGGGGACTGCCGTTCAATACACGCGATACCGTTGCCGAGGAAACTTTTGCGCATCGGGCAACATCATAGATATTAACACTCATCGCTGCGGCTCCTTTTAGGAAATCCCGGACACTTTTGGATGGTAATCTTGCTACACATCGAAAATATACACAGGGGATCCATAAAATTTGTAACCGATTACAGCTTTAGTTTATTTATTTTTTTTAGAATTGTCAATATAATGTTGTTCTTATGAATATCGTTTTTATCACGAAATTTGAGGCTGAGGATTCTTTTTGAGAAAATCAGCCAATTCATCTGGCGTCGGATAGGACATTTGCGTTCCTTTCCGCGTAACGCTGAGGGCCGCAAACGCACTTGCCTTC
>CALIBA010000056.1 GCA_938045435.1 uncultured Selenomonas sp. | reverse complement strand
ACGGTATGGGGGAAATCAGACTTCATGCGTGATCGGACGAAGAGATAGAAATGCTTCAGGTCTCGAAAAGAGGAGAAGTGGAAAAGGATGAGAATCGTCATCACCTCGCTACCGGACATGGTGAATTTGCGGTTCTTTTCTTTGGGGCTCCTTCTTCCAAGGAATGACTTTTGATTACGGCGTCGTATTCTTTCAAGAATTCGTCGACGAGATAGTAGATCTCTACAGTTTTATTGGTGGGAATCATTGTTGGGTTTGCTCTTTATTTTCAACGCATTAAAGATACAAATCTCACTCTTGACTCCCACTTCTTTTTACCACTTTTCTTACGTCGAACTCACGTTAAAGAAAATGCACTACGCATAAATTCGTTTATTATCTATGGGGTGTTATAATACAAGTTTCAAATCCTTTGTCGCTTCGATGTATTTGTCCATATCCTCGAAAAGCTTCTTGGGCGTAACCTTCGCATACACCTGAGTAGTTTGCAGGTTGGAATGCCCCAGCATCTTGCAGATGGTCTCGATAGGAACGCCGGCTTCCAAGGTAATCAGCGATGCAAACGAGTGCCTGCCGGCATGGTAAGGTCAGGTCTTTCTTGATGTCGGCAAGGACAGCCAGACATTTCATGAGGCGGCGCATATTGGGATAGTGCAACATCGGTAAGAGAGTCTGACGGTCGTCATCCCTGTATTTCTCTATCAAGGCAAGGGCTTCGGGCAGCAGCTTGACACAGGCACGAAGCTCGTTTTTCTTGCGGCGGTATTTAAGCCACAGCCCGCCATTGTCATCCGTGAACAGATTGTCACGTGTAACGGAAACGGCATCGGCGTAGGCTGTTCCCGTATAGCAGGCAAAGAGAAAGAGATCTCTTGCCAAGATATGGGAGGCGCGATGTTCGGGGATTACCAAGTCACGGATTTTCTCGAAGGATTCTCGGCTTAGGGCTTTCGGCGTTTTTTCCTTTGGTTGGGGAAGACTGGAGTGGGCGAAGAAGCATCTGTCGGCATGTCCCTCCTTATAGGCTTTTCGGCATACTTTCTTGACGATAGCCAGATAGTGCCGGCAGGTATCTATGGCAAGTCCTTTCTCGTCCAAGATGAAACTCTGGTAATCGTGGATAAACTGCTCCGTCATCTGACCGAAAGCAACGTCTTTGGTGCGAAACTCCTTTTCGATGAACTCTGCCAAGGTTCTCCGGGTATAGATATAGGCAGGGTTGGTTCCTTTTGCCCGGTCTATCTCGATACGCTTCCTCAGTTCCTCACAGACGATGTCCGTCATTCCCAACAGGGGCATCTGTGTTTCGAGGCTTCCTTGAAACAGGTTCTTGACAGCTTCCGCATCGAAATCCACGTTTCTTCCCACAAGCGTGTCGAATGCCGTGTGGATGGAGAGCATCAGCTTGTCCAGCTTCGCATTAGTCTCCACGGCTTCATGGCTCTTGCCTTTCAGACGGCTTTCACGAGGATTCCATAAATCGGGCGTACAGGAGATTTTGCAACTGAACTGCACCATCGAACGATTGACGGTGATACGTCCCATGATGGGGGGGCTTTGCCCGACTTGTCCAATCGGCTCTTTTTGAGGTAAAGCAACACCTTGAATTTCTCTATTTTCATGTATTTTAATTTTATGGGCAAAATTACCCGTTGTTAAAGCATTTTTTTTGATAAGCAGAACATTGCGGAACAGTGAGATAGAAACCTCTCCATAGAAATCTCTCCTTTTTTTCGTTACCTCTCTTTATTGGGGAAACCAACAGATAACGGTTTGGTAACCGAAAGGATTCAATATTCCATGCCGGATTGCTTTTCTGCCACACTCGCAAAATATAGAAAATCGACTAATTCACAACCTGTTACCGGTTTATTCTCTATGTTCTTCCAATTCCTCAAATGGATGATATTTTCCACATGGCTCGTCATACGTTCGGGACGTTGTCACTCAGCGCCGGCATTCCGATAGAAAGCATCGCCAAAATGATGGAGCACGCGTCTATATCCAGCACGCAGATCTATGCGCAGGTGACGGACAAAAAGATCTCAGAAGACATGGACAAGCTGATCCGGAAGCAACAAGCGGCGTCAGAGTGATCCTTGTACGGCTGTCCTAACATGCCTTTTTTCCTTTCACCGAATAGATCTTACTACGCAACTACAACGGGGTCTAACAGATTGACAAAATAGAAGTTAGAATGTTGTAGAAGCCCGAAATCCTTCATGCTACCTTCCCAACTACATAACACGATACGAGAGGGCTCTGCACAATCTACATACCCTCCTCATTCCTTTTCGGAGTCATTTTTTAGAGTGTCGATAAGGTGAGTTGAGAGCCCTTTGATGGGTTTCCTTTCTCCCTTCCGAGCCTCGCTTGGGGTTCGGAAGGAGAAAGTTTTCAGCACTATAATGAATCGTATGAATTAACCGAATAGGTAGAAAAGCTAAGAGGAGGAATGGGGTGTGCGAAAGTACATTCAGGCATCTGTGCATTTGTTTATGCGAAGAGGTCCTATTTTTCTCCCCCCCTCTTGTCGGATTACCGCTTCCCACCTCCCTTGTATAGTCAATAAAAAATGGATTGCGAATTGATTACGCGGAAGTTCAGAGTTAGAAGCGACTCCAACTCGCGTCCGATAAGAAGGTCATCGGAAAGCGTTTGCAGGAAATCGCCAAGAACGCCGTGACGGGCGGACAGTACACGGCTGTCGGGGAGCTTTACGGTTTCCCGATAAAGGTGGTCAGCTAGAGGACACTCAAAGAGCGGCTGGAGTTTACCGACAACCGCTTCGTGGTGGAGGGCAACTACAAGTACACCTACAACAACGGGCATTTGGCGATGGCTGACCCGGTAGCCGCCGCACGCAACTTCCTGAACGCGCTGGAGAAGATACCCTCCATCATCGACCAGTACAAGGCGAAGAACGAGGTGCTGGAGTGCGAGATACCGCAGTTGCAGGAGATAGCGGGCAAGGTGTGGAAGAAGGAGGACGAGCTGAAACAGTTGAAGTCCGAACTTGCCGCGCTTGACCGGAAGATACAGCTGGAGCTTGCTCCGCCTACGCCGGAGGTCGCAGAAAAGGAGAAAAACGGGCTGGAAGTCAAGCCGGTTACGGAAGGTGTACAAAACGTACCATCACAACACACCGAAGAAGCACCGCAGATACGCAGTCCGTCGGGAAATTTCATCGACGACTATATCGTTATCGGGCGACCGGGATTGTATGCAAAAGATGAGAATCGACCGAAAGGGCTGAAATTATAAGCAATAAAAAGCCATATCAAATCATTTAATCGATTGATATGGCTTTTTAACCGTTTAGACAACTTACTTTCAATTACAATCAAAAGGGAAGTCAAGGAGGAAGATTCCGGTTCAATCTGCTCCCATGCCGAAGCGTTGGAAAAACAGGCTCTGTTCATCAACTCCACGCTGACGCAACTCGGATGCAACATCCTTTGGAAGATGTTCCGCCACGGCATGATAGAGCATCATGGGCTATATCTCAATCTGGCCACGATGAAAGTGAATCCGATAATAGTACGACTTATTCCTAAACTATACACGAAACATACAAAACAAGGCTTAAATGTAATATTATTATGGTAGTTAAGAAAACTCTTTACGCGAAAATAACGCCTATTTTTGTGCATTCCACACTTTACGTGGAATAGATTTGTGTACTGCAATAAATACATGATTCTTTGCGTACACGACAACAGTAATGGATGTTTACACAAAACGTATGACGTATTAACTGAAATATATTGTGTTGTCCGGTAAAATTAATATTCCAAAACATCTAAATGACTGTGATATTCGGCCAAAGGCTGTTCGAATCATCGTGTTTCGTGCCATGTATGAGCTTCATGACACGTTCAGCCTGACAGACTTGGAAAACACATTGGACAGCGTGGATAAATCCACAGTGTCCAGAACTTTGTCGCTCTTTGCGCAACACCATCTTGTCCATAAGATAGAAGACGGAAGCGGCTCGACAAAATACTGCTTATGCCGCAATGACCATGTGTACAGAGTCGATGAACTGCATTGTCATTTCTACTGTGAGAGTTGCCATAAGACATACTGTCTCGACCACACCTATATTCCGATGGTGCATTATCCGAAAGGATTTGAGTTGCATAGTGCCGATTATTTATTGAAAGGTCTTTGCCCTGATTGCCGAAACAAGAGACACGACTGACTTTGTAACTTGGTTGCAGTTCTTATTCCGTACTTTTGCAGTGTATTAAATGATTAGTTATGGGAAAAGAGCAAAAAATCAAAGTGATACGCATCATTACGAGCATCGTTTTGCTAATGGCGGCATATATTCCGGCTATTCCGGAAGAGATTCACATCGGATTATGCGCCATCGCCTATGTCATAATCGGTGCGGACATAGTTTATGCAGCCTTGCGCAATTTGTGCAAAGGTCAGTTTTTCGATGAGAATTTCCTCATGACTATTGCGACCGTCGGAGCATTTGCCATCGGTGAATACCCCGAAGCGGTGGCAGTGATGATGTTCTATCAGATTGGGGAACTTTTCTCCGATATAGCGGTGGAACGGA
>CALIBA010000055.1 GCA_938045435.1 uncultured Selenomonas sp. | reverse complement strand
GGCGGCGTCGGCCTGGCTCAGGGCGCGCTCGGCATCGACGTTGAGGTGGTCGGGAAGGTTCATGAACGCAGCTCGGACATAATTGAAATGATTAAGAGTGGGCGCATCAACATGGTCATCAACACGCTCACGCAGGGGAAACACTCCGCACGCGACGGCTTTAAGATCCGCCGCGCGACCGTAGAGCACGGCATCGCCTGTCTCACTTCTCTGGATACGGCATGGGAGGTTCTGCGCGTGCTTGAGTTCATGCGAAACCGTCGCCTTGTCTATACACTCGCATTACAGGATTATGTCGGTGGGGGGGATGACCTTGCCTAAATACATAGAAGACGCACGCATTATAGAGCAGCAAAGCCCGATTCATGGTGTTTATATTCTGACCCTGCATGCGCCAAACATTGCAAAGAGCGCAATGCCCGGGCAATTTGTGGAGGTTGCCGTGCCGAAAGAGAACCTTCTGCGGCGTCCACTCGGCATCGCCAAAGTTTCTCGTTCGGATGGATGGATTCGTCTCATTTATCGTACAGTTGGTCAAGGAACAATGTTTCTTGCCATGCAGAAAAAAGGAGAGCAGCTCTCTGTGTTGGGGCCTCTTGGGCATGGGTTTCACACAGCGATGCACCATCCGCTGCTTGTTGGAGGGGGAATGGGACTTACGCCACTATTGTTTTTTGCAGTGGAACGTGCGGGATCAGTTGATGTACTTATGGGCGGGCGTAATAGAGCAGAACTTTTTTGGGAAACGCTCTATGCTCCCTATGTACATGATCTGTTTATCACGACAGATGACGGTTCTTATGGATCGAAGGGGGTTGTCACGTCCGTCCTGCCATATCTTCTTGCAAGTGAAAACTATGATGGTATCGCTGTCTGTGGTCCTCCCATCATGATGGAGCGGGTTGCTGCCATAGCAGAGGAATATGATTTGCCCTGTGAGGTATCATTGGAACGGCGTATGGCATGCGGCCTTGGTGCCTGTCTTTCCTGTTCTATTGATACACGGTCTGGACGGCGCAAAGTTTGTAAGGACGGTCCCGTATTTTCCGGCAGAGAGGTATACTATGAAGCATGATGAGAATAGAATGCAGGATGCATGCCTCCATACCTGCATTGCTGGCATCCATATGGCTACGCCCGTACTTGCTGCTTCTGGAACTTTTGGGTTCGGAGAGGAATATGCAGATTTTGTCAATCTTGCACGTCTTGGCGGTGTCATGGTTAAGGGAACAACGCTGCACAACCGACGCGGGAATGATGGTATCCGTGTTGCGGAAACTCCACAGGGTATGCTCAATTGTATCGGCCTCGAAAACCCAGGCGTGGATACCTTTTTGACAGAGATTCTGCCACGCATCAGGCAATATGGCATGAACATCATTATCAATATATCCGGCAGTACTGTAGAAGAGTATGGCCTCCTTGCAAAGTACCTCGATGTCCCGGATATTGCGGCAGTCGAGCTGAACATCTCCTGTCCGAATGTCAAAGACGGTGGCATTGTTTTTGGCACCGATCCACATGCAGCCGCATCTGTGGTTCGTACCGTCCGCTGTAAGACAAAGAAGCCAATCATTGCAAAACTTTCTCCAAATGTAACCAGTATTCGGGAGATGGCTCTTGCTGTTGAAGATGCGGGAGCAGATGCCATATCCCTCATCAATACACTAACCGGTATGCAGATCGATATCCATCGTTGGCGTCCCATTCTCGGCAACCAGACGGGGGGCCTTTCAGGACCTGCAATCAGACCGATCGCGGTGCGCATGGTCTGGGAGGTAGCACAGGCTGTTCACATTCCTATTATTGGAATGGGAGGGATTTCCTCATGGGAGGATGCTGTGGAATTTTTCCTCGCAGGAGCATCTGCTGTTGCTGTCGGTACAGCAAATTTTTCGGATCCATGTGTTACCATGAAAATTTGTGATGGACTTGAACAATATGTGCAAACACGTGGGCTTTCACACATACAGGAAATCATTGGGAAGGCATTATAAAAAGGAAGATATGAAAAAAATAACAAATCAATTTATAGTGTACATATTATCAGTGATTCCTTAAATATCTGAATCTTCCTTTATGACATAAGCCCTAAAAAACTTTTGACACCAATTGACTCTCTGTGGTATAATTCATTACATTGGTATGAGAAACCAAGACAATCGCGTCTGTATATCCCCGTGGTATGCAGATGAGGAAAGTCCGAGCTCCACAGGGCAGTGTGCTGGATAACGTTCAGCGAGGGTGACCTTAGGGATAGTGCCATAGAAATTTAAACCGCCGGTACTGCCGGTAAGGGTGGAAAGGTGCGGTAAGAGCGCACCAGCAGTTCAGGTGACTGACTGGCTTGGGTAAACCCCACACGGAGCAAGACCAAATAGGGAAGGGATAAGATGGCCCGTCATCCTTCCGGGTAGCGTCGCTTGAGCCGCCGAGCAATCGTCGGCCCAGATAAATGATTGTCGCCGCCGCTTTGGCGGAACAGAACTCGGCTTACTGGTTTCTCGTAGCCAATGTCATTTTGTCTATTATGAAATGTAAATTTCGTGCGTATGGAAGGAAGTGTTTGCTTGCGAAAGAAAATTAAAGCCCTTGCGCTGTCTATGATGCTGTTTTGCTCTGCGTCTGTTGCAAGTGCCGAGTCTTTTCAGCTCGGAGATCAAGGAACAGATGTTGCTGAGATTCAAGGGCAGCTTTCTAGTTTTGGGTATGACGTTGTTGCAGATGGGGATTTTGGTCCGGCAACAGCAGAGGCCGTCAAGGATTTTCAGGCAGCACAGGGGCTTGCTGTAGACGGGATGGTGGGGCCATCGACGTATGAAGCACTTCTAGGCAAAACGATGCCGCAAGTCAGCCGTGGTTCGAATTCGATCGCACGGAGGATCATTGCTGAATCCATGCAGTATATTGGTGTTCCGTACTATTTCGGTGGAACGACGCCCGCAGGGTTTGATTGCTCCGGCTATGTACGATACGTCTTTGCGAATGCGGGCATTTACTTGCCGCGTACAGCAGATGCACAGTATGACTATGGCTATCCTATTTCGTCTGCAGAAATGGTGCCTGGCGACCTCGTATTCTTCTCGACCTATGAATATGGTCCGTCGCATGTGGGCATCTACCTAGGCAATGGGAAGTTCATCAACGCTTCTTCCAGCCGTGGGGTTGTCATTGATAGTCTGCATAGCAGCTATTGGGGCGCTTGTTATATCGGTGCACGTCGTGTTTTGTGATTCTAAAACACATGAGGGGGGCTTTGCCCCTCTTTTTTCATAGGAGAAAGTACAGTGGAAGATTTGTTTCTTTTGGTTCTTATTTTTTTTATGGCCTATTACGCAGTTGGTGATAAATTATTTCCGCGTTAAGAATCAATAAAAATAGATCCTTTTTATTGCATTCTTGTATAAATTTCGTTAAGATGGAGGTCGTGCAGAGAAAAAATGTCAGATCGATGGTATTTAGCGGCGCTTCTTCCATGCCGTTATCTAGGGAGTGTACGGCTTGCACGACTCTGTGCCGCAGTTTCCTCAGCAGCACAGATTTGGAAGATGTCCGCAGGAGAATTATATCAGACAGGGGCATTGCCACTCCCTGCAGCAGAGGAATTATCGCGGCATATACGGACGCATCCGCATCTTCCGGAGCAAATACAGGAGGATTGCCAACGCTCTGGCATCGCATTGTTGACGCGCACAGATGATCTCTACCCGACGCTTTTGCGTGAGATTTTTGACCCGCCAATGGTACTGTACTATCGTGGCACCATTGTCCCACATGCACGCCGCATCGGTATTGTCGGTGCGCGTAAATTCACTGCCTATGGGGAAGGCGTCGCGATGGAGTTTGCAGGAGCCCTTGCAGGTGCGGGTGTCACCGTAGTTAGTGGTGCAGCGCGTGGTATTGATACATGCGCACATCGTGGCTCTTTGCGCAAGGGGCGCACTGTTGCTGTTCTTGGATGTGGCGTAGATATTGTTTATCCTTCGGAGAACCGTCGCCTGCTTACACAGATCATCGAAAACGGTGGAGCGGTTCTTTCAGAGTATGCTCCTGGGACAAAGCCGCTTCCTGCGTTTTTTCCTGCACGCAATCGTATCATCAGCGGCCTTTCTGAGGGGGTTCTCGTTGTTGAGGCTGCACAGCGCAGCGGATCTCTTATTACAGCAAAAATGGCACTGAACGAGGGGCGGGAAATCTTTGCGATCCCAGGCAGTATTTATGCGCCTCAGAGCAGTGGCTGTCATAATCTGATTCGTGCGGGTGCACGGCTTGTGGAGCACCCGCGAGAAATTTTAGAGGAGATGCGTCTTGCTGCGCCCCCGCCGCAGTCATCGCAGGAACGTCTGACGCCAGAGGAAGAACATGTTTATCAAGTGCTTTCTGTGAATCATCCGCTCACGGTCGATGAAATCCTAGACAGCCTCCCCGATGCTATAACGGCTCAGCTCCCCTTACTTTTGCTTCAAATGCAGATAAAAGGGCTCGTGATAGAAAATGATATGCATGCCTATCGGCGTGTTGAAAGGAACTGACGGATTGGCTACGACAAATTCTGTGCGAAAGACAAAAGCAGAAAAAAACAAAACAACGAAAAATACGAAAAAGACGGAAAGAAAATCATCGAAGAAAATTCTCGTCATCGTTGAGTCGCCTGCCAAGGCAAAAACCATTGAACGCCATCTTGGAAAAAACTATATCGTTCGGGCTTCCATGGGACATCTGCGGGATTTGCCGAAAAGCCAATTTGGTATTGATGTAGAGCATGGATTTACACCGAAATACATCAATGTTCGTGGGAAAGGTGAGCTGATTCGTGCGCTTAAAAAAGAAGCAAAGGATGCAGATAAAATCTATCTAGCGAGTGATCCAGATCGTGAAGGAGAGGCGATTGCGTGGCATCTTTCCTTTATTCTCGGCATTAATCCAGAGGAGAATTGTCGGATTGTCTTTCATGAGATCACGAAACCTGCAATAGAGGAAGCAGTACGACATCCGCGCCCCATTCATATGGAGCAGGTGGATGCGCAGCAGGCACGTCGTATGCTTGATCGCATTGTCGGCTACAAACTCTCACCGCTGCTGTGGCGCAAGGTACGCAAGGGGCTTTCCGCAGGGCGTGTGCAGTCCGTTACAGTGCGTCTCATCTGTGACCGCGAACGTGAGATTGAGGCGTTTCAATCAGAGGAATATTGGACAGTTGATGCAAAGCTCAAAAAAGGAAAGCATACGTTTTCTGCAGAGCTGACACATGTACGCGGGAAAAAAATATCTCTGCATAGTGCACAGGAAACCAAAGTACTCACAGATGATCTTGCGCAGCAGCAATTCTCCATCAAAGAGGTCAAGCGCAGTGAGCGGAGGAAAAAAGCGGCACCGCCGTTTACAACGAGTTCTTTGCAACAGGATGCTGCGCGCAAACTCGGATATACTTCGGGGCGTACAATGATGATTGCTCAGCA
>CALIBA010000054.1 GCA_938045435.1 uncultured Selenomonas sp. | reverse complement strand
GGGGAGCCGGTAGACCTCCTCGGAATGGACGATCCGCAAGCCCCACCGACAGGAACGATGGGCGAGATTCTGGGCGTTGACGATGCGGGACAGCTTCTCGTCCGATGGGAGACAGGCTCGTCACTGAGTCTGATCCCCGGTGTGGACTCCCCTTCCGCATTGCAGAGAAAGGCGGCAAGGGATGAACGAGACGGTTTTCTCGCAGATCATGGACATTCGCGATTCGGGACGAGTGAATATGTTCGATGTTCCTGCCGTTCAGCGCATGGCATTTAAGGAATCGCTGATAAAATGAAGTCTGTCAGATTGGTGTAGATTTTTTGTCCTGTCAAGGAGACAAACCGGACGCATAGCATAGACTATGTGGAGGATTTGTCGACGAAGAGAGGGCGAAAAAGATGCGCCAAGATGACAGGGTTGAATTTATCAGTGCTTCCTTTACGTTGTACTGCAAAAACGATATAATAAGCGCATCAAATGAAAAAAGGAGGTGATCCTATGGCAACCGTATCCGCACAGATCCGCATTGATGCCGACGTCAAGGCGCAGTCGATGGCACTCTTTCAGAACCTCGGACTCGATCTCTCCACCGCCGTCAACGTATTCCTGCGCCAGTGCCTCATCCATCGTGGACTGCCGTTCGCCGTGAAGGAATCGGAGGCGACACGTCCGCTGCATCGTGTCGATCTCAGTGAGGCAGAACTCGAACGCGAACTGGAAAAGGGGCTGGAAGACCTTGCGGCGGGCAGAGTCCGTCCGGCGGAGGAAGTTTTTTCGGAGATTATGGAGGGACATCATGCAGTATCGGGTTGATGTTTCATCTCAGGCGGCGGCAGACTTGAGGAACATCTTTCGATATATTTCGGATGTTTTGCGAGCACCGGAGAACGCATATGCACCGCTTGCGCGGCTCGGGAAACAGATCGGCAGTCTCGCAGAACTGCCGATGCGATTTCGCGCATATCCGAAAAACTTTGCGGGATACCCACAAGTCCGCATTATGCCGGTGGATCATTTCGAGGTGTTCTACACGGTAGACACAGGGCAGGAAACCGTTACCATCCTTCGTGTCATCTATGGCGGACGAGATATTGATCGTGCATTTATGGAATAGAAAAACACAGGAACAGGTGTGCAATGCAGTATTTGCTTTGCACACCTGTTCCTGTGTTCAGCCACTATTCCATCGGATACGCCGCAGTAAAGAGGCGCGGTGCATCCTGTCGTGCAATCGTGAGGGTGAATGCACCCGCTGCGTAGGAGGCGAGCACGGAGTCCGGGTAGTAGATCACGAGACTCCCGTCCGCTGCCATGTACCAGCAGAACGACGAAAGCCCCTTCTCTGACGGATGCTGCATGAGCAGCGCCTCCATGACACCGTGCGGGAAATCCCGCTCCACTGCTGCGGGATACTGCGTTTGGAATGCCGCCTCGATGGCGGCGATCAGGAGCGTTCGGTTCGTGACAATCTCATCAAGCGCAATTTGCCGCCCCGTTTTCCGATCAAAGGTATACGCATCGACATGGGCGATGGGATGCGCGCCGCCCGCATACGATGAACCCTCCATAAAGAACGAGACGAGCTGCTCATCCACCCGTCCCCACCGCGAGATCGGCGTGATGTCGCTGTAATAGAAGGGGAGCTCGTACCCGTCCCTGCGCGCTTCCTCGCTGGCGGTACGGATCGAGCTGTGCCATGCGCCCATGCTCTGCTCTGCAGACCACTCTCTAAATGCCTTTGCCAGCGGTGAGCTGTCATCATCCACGAGCGCAATCTCGGGATAGACGGCGCGGTAAGCCTTGACCTCGTTTGTGTCGTAAACCGTCAGGACATGATCCTCGACCGTGAGCCACGAGACAGGGGGTTCTACGGAGCGTGACCAGTCCCGCGCCGCCCTGTCCTGCACGTCCGCTAGGGACTGCGGCGGCCGCGTGTGCTTCTCCGTTCGGTCATTCAGGACACCTTCTGCCGCCGAGAGAGGCGCACAGAGAAGGAGGGCAGACAGGAGAGCGGATAAAAACGTTTTGGTATGCATGGTTGTTCCTCCCTTCATAGGTGTGCTTCCTTTACTTCTCGTGCAGCCAGATGGAGCGGATGCCGGGGCTGTGCTCGGCGCAGATGTAGAAGGCGAGTTTTGCCGTGTCGCCCTCGTAGAAGTAGCCGCAGACGGGCGGGGCGTTGTGGCTGCATTTCGGCTTCGGAATGTAGCCGTACGCCTCCTCAAGATCCTCCGCCGTGCTGTCCAGATGGATGCCGCGCGGTGTCTCAAGGCTCTGCGCCTCCTCGGACGGCTCCGTGTTGTACTCGTTTACGTCGTTCACGCCGAGCCGCACTGCGGTGACGTGCCAGCCCCTATCAGTGCTGCGGTACGTCACGAGGAGTGACGCACCGTAGTCGATGACGTGCATGCCGACATCCTCGCCGTTCCACACATCCACACCGTCCGCGACATGATTGCCCCTGCCGTAGAGCTCCTCGACCTCGGCACGCGTATCGCCGATGCGGATGCCGCCGAGCGCCATATCCTCACCCGTGATCTCTGCTGAAGAGAGGGATGCGGGGAGGAGGAGAAGCGTGAGGAGGACGGTAGAGAGGAATGATCGGATCCTCATGGGGGATCACCTCCGTACAGTAGTTTTTACAGGTCGATGCGGTAGATGTGGTCGAAGGCGGTGAAGTAGAGGCGGTTCGCGTCATCGGTCGTCACGTTGCCGGGCGAGAGGCTCTTGCCGCTTGGCTGCAGATCGATGTCGCCGACGTATTTGCCGTCCTTCTTGTTGAAGAGACGCAGGAAGCCGTTGCCGAAGAAGACGACGTAGTCTTTCGTTGCAATCGACTGGCGCTCAGCGACCTTGCGTTTCTGCGCATCCGCAGGGATGTCCGTATTCACCTCGAAGGTGCGGACGAGCTTGCCGTCGGGTGCGTGCATGTGGAGCGGCTCCGTCCAGTTATCCTTGCCGCCGTGCGTGGCGAGCGTCGTGATGTAGAAGCCGTCCGCATCCGCAGCGACGAGCGTGGCGTTCGTCTCATAGTCCGGGGATTTCGAGTCTTTGCCGAGCTCTTTATAGACCTTCTCGGAAAGCGCGGTCTTCAGATCCTTTACGCCCTCCTTGGAGATCGCGCCGAACAGGACATCTCTCGAGGCGAACTGGCCGCTGATGTAGGCGTCCTTGCCGCCGTAGATGGCGTAGACGCGGCTAACCTCGACGCCGCTGGCTGCGGTGAAGCTCGTCGCCGCCTTGCCGTCATAGCAGCCAACCGTCCCCTTGCCGTCGAGGATGTAGTAGATGTTCGTGCCGTCCGAGGAGACGGGCATGTCTTCGGCTGTGCCGAGATCCTCGACGCCGGTGATCGCGCCGTCCTTCAGCGCGAATTTTTGCAGATGCGCCTTCTTGTCCGCCCCATAGCCGATGCCGTAGATGGCATCCTTCGTCACGGCGAGGGTGGTGCCGGAGATGAACTTCGGCAGCTCTGCGCCTGTGTACTCGTAGAGCGGCACGTCCTTGTCGCCGAGTTTGAAGTGCGCGGCGGCTTCCTTCGGAGCGGCGGGGCCGTTGTCCGCCGCTCCTTTGCTGCCGATGCCTCCGCCGTCGCCGCAGCCCGCAAAGAGGGCGCCTGCACAGACGAGTGCTGCTGCTGCCGCAAGTACGGATTTCCATTTCTTCATGATTCTTCCTCCTTTGTCTTTGTTTGCGCTTATGAGAATCTGATTGCTTTTATCTTAGCATAAAGATAAAAGCTTGTGGGGGCTGTTGCACGAAACGAACATGCAGTAGCCTCAATTTTGTGCAAAAAACACAGAAGCCGGTGTTTTCAAACACCGGCTTCTGGCGTAAAATATAAGTATGCAACAAATTTTACATAAGGATTATACATCCTACGGAGGCACATTTCAAC
>CALIBA010000053.1 GCA_938045435.1 uncultured Selenomonas sp. | reverse complement strand
GGGCATAATAGGCTTTCATGCGTCCCGCATTTTGCCCTTTATCGGACGCACGACACCTATCGTATGCTCGCTGCGCGCTATGGATGGGTGTGTATACCATCGAGCCAAAACGGGCGCCCTCTGCCGATAGAGGAGATTCATGAGCGGCTGTATGAGGCGGCCCGTATCCTGCTGTGAGAGAACCAATGGAAGAATCTGCCGCATAAACTTCCCGCAGACATGAGGAGAAGATGGAAAGGAACGGTCGTGATTCAAGAAGTTATCGTTGTTGAGGGGAAGATGGATGTCGTGGCCGTCCGGCGTGCAGTGGATGCAGACTGTATCATAACGGATGGATTTCGCCTCAGGAGCGCGGCGATTCGAAGCATTCGCGGTGCCTATGAAAAGCGCGGCATCATTATCCTTACGGATCCTGATACCGTCGGAGAGCGCATTCGGGCACGCCTTGCACAGATGTTTCCGCGTGCAAAGCATGCCTTTATTCCCTTGGAGGATGCGACCAGTGCGGCAGATGGAGATGTAGGCGTCGAACAGGCCAGTCCTGCCGCCATCCGCAGGGCGCTCGCATGTGTGCGCACGCCGATGCAGCGCCCGGCCCCCATATTCTTTATGGGGGACTTGCTGCGCCATGGACTTACCAGCAAGACAGATGCGTCTGTGCGTCGTGCACGAATGGGACGCCGTCTTGGGCTTGGCTTTGCAAGCGCCAAGACATTTCTGCAGCGGCTCAACACCTATGGCATCACGCGTGAGGAATTTCAATCTGCACTAGAGGAGCTGTCATGAAAGCAAGTATGCCCATCATCGCCAATCCTGCCGTGACACGACACATATTAAGTGCCTTTCATCTGCGTGCAAGCAAACGACTGGGACAGAATTTCCTCGTCGATGCATCTGTGGTGCAGGGCATCGTTGCAGCAGCGGAAGTTACGGCAGGGGAGACTGTACTCGAGATTGGGCCCGGCATTGGAACGCTCACACAGGGGCTAGCAGAGGCGGGGGCGCGTGTCGTGGCTGTGGAGATCGACAAGAAGCTCCCAGCCGTGCTCGCCGAAACCCTTAGAGGATATGAAAATGTCACGATTGTTTCGGGCGATATTTTGAAACTGAACATCGTGGAAACACTTGGTCTTTTTCCGGGAGAAACGTTTAAGGTCGTTGCCAATCTCCCCTACTATATCACGACGCCGATCATTATGACGCTCCTCGAGCAGCGATTGCCCATCGAACGTCTTGTCACAATGGTGCAAAAAGAAGTTGCTGTTCGCATGACGGCGCGGCCAGGTTCCAAGGAGTATGGTGCGCTTTCCATTGCTGTACAGTATTTTACAGAGCCGTGCATGGTCATGGATGTGCCGCCGCGCGCATTTCTTCCGGCGCCTGAAGTGAGGAGTACTGTTGTGGCCTGCACGGTTCGAGATGTTCCGCGTGTGCAGCCGCACGATGAGCGGTTCTTTTTTCGGTTGACCCGCGCTGGGTTTGGCCAGCGGCGCAAGACGCTGGTCAATGCACTTACGGGCGCTGGGCTTACCAAGGAGGCCATTCGTGCAGCGCTTGCTGCCGCAGGGGTTCCGGAGAATGCGCGTGGGGAGCAGCTTTCTTTAGAGGCGTTTGCACGTCTTGCAGATGCCTTTCAGCGCTGATCCTGTATCTTATGAAGGAGGTTTGAGCATGCTGTTTGACAGTCATTCTCATACAATGTTTTCTGCTGACTCAAAGATGCATGCAGAGGAGGCGCTGTCGGCTGCGCGTGCGCAGGGGCTTGGTCTCGTCTTTACCGAGCATCTGGACTATGACTATCCGACGGCAGGAGAGGAGACGTTTTTCTTTGATCCGGAGGCGTACTGGGCAGCGTATGAGCCACTGCGCGGCATGGATCTCTCGCTTGGTGTAGAGCTTGGTATGATGGCAAGCGCACGTGAAAAAAATGCCGCATTCCTGCGGCGTGTCCCGTTTGATTTTGTTCTCGGCTCGATTCACTTTTTGCGCCGGAAGGATCTCTATCATCCAGAAGCATATGAGGGGCGCGAAAAAAATGAGATGTATCATGAGTATTTCACCGTCATGCGCGATGAAATCTATGCGCAGCCCTATATCCATGCACTTGCACATATTGACTATATTGCGCGCAATGCCCCGTTTGAGGATCCGGAGATTTCCTATGGGGCGTTTGCGGAGGATATTGATGCCGTGCTGCGTGCACTTATTGAGACAGAGACTGTCATTGAAATCAATACGCGGCGTCTGTCCGTGCCGCGCGGCATGAAAGAACTTGCCCCCGTCTATCGCCGCTACCACGAGCTTGGCGGCAAATACGTCACCATCGGTTCAGATGCGCACGTTCCGGATGGCATTGGCAGGGCGTTTGACCGTGCACGCACACTCGCTGCGGCGTTTGATCTCCGGGTTGTTACATTTCACGCGGGGAATATGCGGCTGTGTGAGGAATGATTCTTACGTTGCGCCACCTTCTGTTTGCTGTTATAATAAACTAGAGTAGATGGGGGAGGCGCAGTCTATGCTCAGCAATTTTTTTGTTGCACTCGGCGGCGTTGTCCCCCTGTTCTGTCTGATGGCAGTTGGTGTCTTTGTGAAGCGTTCGCGTCTGCTTACCGAAGAAGAACTCTTTCATGTCAACAGAATGGTGTTTCGGGTATTCTTCTTTTTTATGATGTTCTACAACATCTACATCGCGGATCCCGGGACGGCGTTTCAGCCGCTTCTTGCCGCATTTGGCGCGGGTGGTGTGCTGTTGACGGCACTCGTCTTTTCCGGTATCGTTTGCTGCATTGAGAAGGAGAACGCGCGGCGCGGCGTGATGATTCAGGCAGTCTTTCGCAGCAATTATGTGCTGATGGGCATCCCTCTTGTCGGCAATATTTTTGGGGATGCAGCCATTGTCATTCCAACAATGATGATTGCAGCCATTGTTCCGCTCTATAATGTGCTTGGCGTCTTGGCTCTTGAGACCTTTCGCGGCGGGCGGTTTGCACTGCTTCCGCTTCTGCGCGGGGTACTGATGAACCCGATGATTCTCGGTGCCATCGCGGGTGCCTCCTGCCGTTTGATGGAGCTGCCGATTCCGGCGCCGGTTCTAAAACCTGCTGCGCAGATTGCAGCAGCGACAACACCAGTTGCGCTTATCATCCTTGGAGCGTCCTTTCGCGGTGGGAGTTTTCATGCACATCTGCGGCAGCTCATATTTTGTGTTGTGTCCCGTCTCATCGTTGTGCCGGCGGTGATACTGTCACTCGCCATCAGTTTCGGCCTTCGCGGGGGGGAACTCGTCACCCTGATTGCAGTATTTGCTACCCCCTGCGCTGTGGCGAGTTTTGCCATGGCACAGCAGATGCAGGCAGATGCAGAGCTTGCAGGCAACTGCGTCGTTTACAGCAGTGCGCTGTCTTGTCTTACGATTTTTGGATGGGTGTTTTTGCTGAAAACATTGGCGTTTTTTTAGGTTCTGCAGATTGTATGTCAGGGGGTATGCTCTGCTTGACAAAGTGGGCAAAGTATCTTTATAATTGAACATAAAGTTAGCAGAAAAGGAGTAGGGCGGCAATGATCTTGAAGAGATCCGCGGGATTCGCGGCGCTGATAATTGCAGGCTGCATCGGGCTCTCACCACAGGCAGGAGCAAGCGGACAGCTGCAAAATACGGTTACCTATGAGGGGGCGGCGTATCGAGTGGTCGAGGGCGGCGATTTTAAGGTGGCTACCTTGCAGAGCGACCGTTTGCTCGAAACCTATCGGCTCAGCAAGTATGATATTCTTGACATTCAGTTGATCGGTTTTCCGGAGGGGGCCGGCATGAATGACATTATGATTGGACCCGACGGCTATGTCCAGCTTCCCTATGCCGGATCGGTAAAGCTTGCGGGGCTTACCCTTGAGGAGGCAAAAGAGGTTCTCTCAGAGCGCATGGGAGAGTATCTGCGCTTTCCAGATATGTCCATTATTATGAAGACCTATGGAGCACGCAAAGTATACGTGATGGGAGAGGTCAAAACGCCAGGCATCCATAATATGAACATCGACAATCTCAATGCGTATGCAGCGATTTCCTCTGCGGGCGGCATCACGCGTCGGGGGCGCAGTACACAGGTGCAGGTGCTGCGCGTTGTTGACGATACCATGTACTATAAACGCCTCAACATCAAATCCTATATCAAGAAGCATGATCTTACGCAGAATGTCATACTGCAGGACGGGGACATTGTCTATGTGCCGCGCTCGAACGGTCTCAAGATCGATGAAGATATTCTGCCGTACATCAGTATATTTACAACGTATAAAGTGTTGACAAAATAGTCCGGGAGGAGCGAAGACTATGGAACGAAATGAAGAATCGATCGACCTCTCGCGACTGTTTCAGATCATGGCAATTCAGTGGAAAACAGTTGTCGGAATTGTACTGATCTTTACCATGTTGGCTTTTATCGTGTCTCTTTTGCTGCCGAAAGGATATGAGTCTACAGCTTTGGTGCAGACACGGAGCATGGCAAATCGTTTGGATACGTCCAGTATAGGAGCTTCGATGGCTGCATCTGCTTTAGGAATTGACAGCCTGGGAAGTACACCTACATTGAACTATGTCGAACTTATGAAGTCGCGTACCGTGTTGGATCCGATCATTGACAGTTTGGATTACGATAAAGAAGACCGTCCAGATGCAGATAAATTTGCGAAAGATAACCTGGACATACAAAACACAAAAGGGACAAATCTGATTAGTGTAACGGCTAAGGGGAAAACCCCGGAAGAGGCACAGCGGATAGCACAAACCATTGTTGATAATTTCTTGCTCATGCAAACAGATATGAATCAGCAAACGCAGTCATTGCTTGTCAAGTTTTTGGATGCAAGAATTGTGGATACCAAGAATGAGTTGGAGCAGGCAGAGAAAAAACTGGCTGATTTTAGTCGCGAACACAAGATTTATAGTCCGGAGGACCAAGTGAAGTTTGCGATCGAACAGATGTCGGTTTTAGATAAATCGATTGGAGACATGGAGGTTCAGGCAAAATCTGCACAGGCGCAGCTTGATGTAGCGGATGCGAAAATATCGGATCAGAAGCTAAAGAGCAAGGCATATCAGGCATCTGATAATGAAAACGTCCAAAACATACGCAGCCAAATTGTTGCCAAGAGACTGGAACTTGTCGGTTTAGAGGAAAGATATACAGAACAGCACCCCAGTGTTCAAAAAGCGCAAAATGAATTAAAACAGCTGCAAATAGACCTGGAGCGGGAAGTATCTGCAACAGTGGATTCTAATGTTGTAACATTGAATCCTGTCTATGCAGAGCTTCTTAAAAGCGAGGCACTTGCAGCAGCAACCTATGCGGTTGCCATAGCGAGCGAGAAAGCACTGGAGGAGCAACGACAGAAAAAAGAGTCCGAAATGACTGCATTTCCGGATGATGTACTTGAATATACACGCCTGACACGTGAAGTACAAATGAAGAATGGCGTGTACTTAGACCTTGTAAAACGCTATGAGCAGAATAAGATCCAGGAAGCAATGGACAGTATGGATATTCAAGTCATAGATGCAGCCAATCTACCCGATGAAGATCGGCCAGCACGCCCTAAAAAGCTATTGATTACAGCATTTGGACTTGTGCTGGGGATATTTGTGTCTATGGGCTATGGAATGCTTCTTTATAGACGCGGGGTATAAAAAAGATATTATTATATTGTAAACGAGAATGGAGGGATCGTTCTTGAATGGACAGCCGAACATATCTGCTCAAGTCCATAGGGGATTCCTTCCTTTTCTTTTTATCATCTTTGATTATTTTGCAATCTTACTTGCTGAAAAAATGACCTTTGGGCTCCATGATCTTTATGGTCTGTTCATGGGCACCTCCTATCATGTTCCGGATGCCTATCTGTTCTTCTGGATACCTCTCGTCTTCCTTGCTTTTTTGGGGATCGCGCAAACCTATACAAAGATGCAGCCTGTTCTCGAAACGGTACGGCAAATCTTTTATGCTGTTCTCTATGCGCTTATCACATGCATTCTGGCACTTTACTTTATGCAGGCAAGTCTGCTTGCCTCTCGGCTCTATATGATTATGTTCGCATGCCTTGCCCTGCTGAACATCTATATTGTGCGTTATATCCTATTGAAACTGCTCAAACTGACCCATACATTTGTGGAACCTGTGATTCTCATTGGTGCGGGCAAGACAGCAGAACAGGTGCTGCGCTTTTTTGACCGGGATTTGGGCTATCGTTACGAAGTGATTGGGATTCTGGACGATCATCCGATCTCTGAGACACTTCCACGCAAGTTTTTGCTTATGGGAACACTCGATGAAGCAGAGGACATCATTCGAGCATCAAAGGTGAATACTGTTATCATTACAGCACCGGGAATGGAAAAGGAAAAAATCCAGATTCTATTGGAGGATATACAGCCATATATCAGAGATATTACCTTTGTGCCTGATTTGATCGGCGTTCCTCTTTATAATGTAGAAGCACAGACTCTTTTCAGTGAGCAGATCATGCTTCTGTCGCTTCGCAATAATTTAGCGCGGCGTAGGAACCGACTGTGCAAGCGCGTTTTTGATCTATTTGTAGGGAGCGTTTTGTGTATACCTCTGCTTCCAATCATTCTTCTGCTTGCAATATACATCAGAATCGACTCAAAAGGACCAGCATTTTTTAATGCCGAGCGCATTGGAAAACTTGGAGAGACATTTACCTGTTATAAATTCAGATCGATGTATTTGGACTCTGATCGGGTTTTGACAGAGTATTTACAGACACATCCTGAGGCGATGGATGAGTGGAATACATTTGCGAAACTGCGGGGATACGATCCGCGTGTCACAAAGGCGGGAAAATGGATTCGCAAATATAGTCTGGATGAGCTTCCTCAAATTCTAAATGTCATCACAGGAGATATGAGTCTCGTTGGTCCACGTCCCTATCTGCCGCGTGAAAAAGATGATATTGGTGAATATCTTTCGACAATCACGCTGACGGTCCCTGGAATTACGGGCTATTGGCAGACGAGCGGACGAAATGACGTAAGCTTTGAGGGGCGCGTTGCCATGGATACTTGGTATGTCCGCAACTGGTCGATTTGGCTCGATCTCATGTATCTCTTTAAGACAGCAAAGATTGTGTTTACGGGAAAAGGAGCATATTGATGCATGTTGCAGTGATCTGTGACTGGTTGGTTGTCTATGCAGGCGCAGAGCGGGTATTGGAACAGATTTTACAGCTCTATCCAGATGCAGATTTATTTTGTCTGGTCGATTTCTTGCCGGAAGAACAACGTGGTTTTATCCAAAACAAGAAAACATATACCAGTTTCATCCAGCATCTTCCCCGTGCAAAGAAAAGCTATCGTTCATACCTGCCGCTTATGCCTCTTGCCATTGAGCAGCTTGATGTAACAGGATATGATCTGGTCATTTCTACCTCGCATGCTGTAGCAAAAGGCGTCATCACCGGCCCAGATCAAATACATATTTCATATGTATACTCACCGATTCGTTATGCTTGGGATTTGCAATATCAATATTTAGAGGAAGCCGGACTTACGAAGGGGTTCAAGAGTTGGCTTGCTCGTATTATTTTGCACTACATTCGCCTTTGGGATTACCGTACAGCTTGTGGTGTTGATTATTTTATGGCAGATTCTAAATTTGTTGCACGGAGAATCAAGAAAATATATGGGCGCGAGGCTAAGGTGGTCTACCCGCCGGTGGATATTGAAGGATATACACTTGTTGAGGAGAAAGAGGACTTTTATCTTACGGCATCTAGAATGGTGCCCTATAAGAAAATAAAACTTATTGTTGAGGCATTCAATGAAATGCCGGATAAGAAACTCGTTGTCATTGGAGATGGCCCTGAGTTTCAAAAGACAAAAGCGATTGCAAAGGAAAACATTCAAATCCTTGGCTATCAGCCATTTCAGGTGCTTAAAGATCATATGCAGAGAGCAAAGGCATTTGTCTTTGCCGCAGAGGAGGATTTTGGTATTGTACCTGTCGAAGCACAAGCCTGTGGAACTCCTGTGATCGCCTATGGGAAGGGCGGTGCACTGGAAACCGTGATAGGGATGCCGCTGTGCAATGCCACCGGATTATTTTTTCCAGAGCAAAGTATTGATGCAATTCAAGAGGCAGTGACGAATTTTGAAACACAGGTGCAGCATATTTCCGTACAGAATTGTAGGAGGAATGCGGAACGATTTTCTGCACAGGAATTTAGGCATCAATTTCAAGGATATGTGGAAGATATATGGAATAGATAAGAGGGGAAATGGATTTTTCCTCTATGTATAAAGGCAGTTGTTGCCCATAATATCTTTTTAGGTGTGACACATGAAATTGGTAGATAAAAGGAATTTGAGAAGCTATGAAGGTCTATTTTAATGGACGCTTTTTTACTCAGAATATTACAGGTGTACAAAGATATGCATTAGAAATCATAAGAGCAATAGATGATCTTCTTGATCAAAATATAGACCATAATAACGAATATATCATTCTTTTACCGGCATCTGCGACTTGCAGCTTGCCGCTGAAGCACATAAAAATAAGAGAGATTGGTATAGGCGGAGGTCATTTTTGGGAACAGGTGCAGTTACCTTTTTATGCACAGGATGGTTTTTTGCTAAACTTCTGTAACTGTGCACCTATATTGAAGAAAAACCAAATAGTCACGCTTCATGATGCCGCAGTGAAAGCATATCCACAATCTTTTTCATGGTCGTTTCGGACATGGTATGGGGTTATGTTTCGTATTTTAGGGAATAGGCTGCATACGATTTTCACAGATTCATATTTCTCAAAGCGAGAACTGAATCATTACTTTGACATAGATATGGAGAAATTAAGGGTATTATATTGTGGAATCGACCATGTGGCAGTAAATCAGAAAGCATGTGATGATGGCATACAGCAGAGGTTTTCTTTGCCTAAAAAGGGGTATATTTTTTCTGTTGGCAGCAGAAATCCGTCTAAGAACTTTTCGTTGATTTTAAGAGTTGCAGAACTTTTGCCTCATATGGTTTTTGTTGTAGCAGGTGGAGGAAATCACACTGTATTCTCGACAGAGAAACTGACTGTGCCTGAAAATGTTAAATTTCTTGGTTATGTAACAGATGAAGAACTGTTCTTGCTATACGCAAATGCAACTTGTTTTCTCTTTCCGTCGCTCTACGAAGGCTTTGGTATGCCGCCCTTAGAGGCTATGGTATGTGGTTGCCCGGTCGTCGCTTCGAATTGTGCTTCTATTCCTGAAATTTGTGAAGATGGTGTTTTGTACTGTGATCCCCATAATCCCGAAGAATGGAAAGAAGCGATCGAATCTTTATCATATGATGCGTGTATAAGAAAAGACTTGTTGGAGAAAGCGTCTAGGGTCATAGAGAAGTACCATTGGAAGATTTCTGCAAAAAAGGTATTAGAAACCATTGTCTGCATATCAGAGATGCACTTCTAATTGATGCGCAGCTTACAACAGGGGTAATATATTGGGCATATAGAAATGGAAGGAGATTTATCATAATGATATATACACTATTGATGAATCCCTATATACAATATTTGTCTTTCAATGGCTTTGTATTGTTGTTATATTTATGTCAGCTAAGCTCCTTTTATAATATACAATATGAATTCATTTTATACTTCATAAGTGTTCTTGTGTTTTTTGGTCTTATTACGAGAAAACTTTACAATAATCATGATCAATATTTGGGAAAAATAGAAAACTTGCTTTGCATAAAAGATAAACGAAGTTTTTGCTGGATTATTTGGATTACCTTTTTTATTGGTGCAATTGCATCGATTTACCAAGTCTATGCGTATGGAGCAACGATTCTTCAAGAAAATAAGGTTGGACATATCAGCGGCAGCCATTATATTGGATATCTAGTTGACTGTCTGCAAATATCGTTAGCGATGGCATATACAGGGATTCGCCTTAAAACGACGCGGTTTATATTTTTATTAAAGGTTATATGTGTTGTTTCGATAGGGTTGCTTTTAATCAGAATGAATCGTGGAGCGTTTTCTTTTTCGTTATTAGTTATGATATATTTAAGCTTTTTCCACGCTTCCTTAGATCACCGTATGCTGCAATGGAAACGGAAAATGTCTTTTATCCTTTTTGTTGTGGTAGTCTTATTTGGATTCATTGGTGATTTGCGTCTTGAGGTTGTATTGGAAACATTTTATCGTATGACCATCAATGAACTGTATGGAATGTCTGAAGTATTTCCCTCTCCGTTTGTTTGGGTATATATGTATCTTACAAGTCCACTTGAGAATGCCAGCAGAATTTTTATGGAACAATCGGTGTGGGATTATCACTTGGGGCTCAATATGATTTATCCATTTGTTGCACCACTTTCAAAAATGATATTTGATCGGCGATTGGATTTATTTCCCCCACTTCAAGAAGAAGCAGGGCTGAATACCGCTTCATATATGATCGACGCTTTCAATGATTTTGGATATGTTGGTCCTTATATCTATATGTGCTACTTAGCGCTTATTTATTTTATAGGATGCAGAGCGAGGCACCATAATATTTATGGAGTGTTTTGCTATCTGTGTGCTGTGGATATGGGGCTTTGGATGATTTTTGGCAACGGATTGGCACTCGGTTCTAAGATGATGATGTTCCTTTTCTTTCTCTTTATGACCTATCGGGAAAATGTGCTGCGTTTCTTGTTGAAAGGTTCAGGTTCACATCGCTTGGATGTTTAACAATATGCAGCGCTGAAAGGAGCGCAGAGAGGTATGGAGGAAAAGGTTTATATCATTGTATTGAATTATATAAACTACGAAGATACGATAAAATGTTTAGACAGCCTTCAGATGCTCCTGTATCCTTCCTATCAGATTATACTCGTTGATAACGCTTCGCCGAATGAATCTGTCCATGCCCTGCGCACCTACATGACATCCGAAGAAAAGAGCAATATCGTGTTTCTCCCACTGCAAAAGAACTTGGGATATGCGGGGGGGAATAATCAAGGCTTGGCCTATGCACTTCAATGCGGTGATATGAGGTATTGCTGGATTTTGAATAACGATACGGTTGTCACGCCGGACGCCCTCACACATATGGTGCACGAGATGCAGCGCGACCGTACAATTGGCCTATGTGGCTCAAAACTGATATACGATTGGGATCGAACGCAGCTGCAGGGATACGGTGGATTCTATAATAAATGGCTTGCAACAACACGTCCTTGCCTTAAACGCGAGGAAATCCCACAGATTGACTATGTGATTGGCGCCTCTGTTTTGGTGAGCACAGAATTTCTTCAGCAGATTGGCCTTATGTCTGAAGATTATTTTTTGTTTTTTGAAGAACTCGACTGGAGAAGGCGGGCACAGGGAATCTTTGGCATTTCTTGTGCACCAGACAGCGTCGTCTACCATAAGGAAGGCGGTTCGGCAGGAAGCAGTATGTATAAGGAGAAGAGTGAGCTGTCTGATTACTTCAGTCTGCGCAACCGCCTCCTTTTTACGCGGAAATTCTTTTTCTGCTGTTTGCCAACGGTATATTTTTCGCTCCTGCTTGCTGTATTAAATCGCTTGCGCAGAAAACAGTATCATAGGGCCGTATTTACATTAAAACTACTGGTTGGCATTGGCGTGCGTAAATACGAAGATTTATTGTGAGTTTTTACCGTGCACTGAGGGGCTGTCATGAATCAGATCGTTTCTTATATTATACGAACAAAGAATGAAGCATATGCGTTGCAGGATGTCTGTGATAGGATTCGCCGGCAAGAAGGGGATTTACAACACGAAATTATCATTGTCGATTCGGGGTCTACGGATGGAACGCTTGCAATTGCAGAGCGCGCCGCTGATCAAGTACTGTGTATTCCGCCGGAGAAATTCACATGGGGATATGCGCTCAACTTTGGAATACAGCATGCGTCAGGAGATACGGTATGTCTTATTTCTGGACATTGCAGACTGGAGCATGCACATACCATTGCAGACAGCTATGAAATACTAAGTGCACAGGACTATGCTTGTATCTATGGAAAACAGGTCGGGGATGTCTGCCTTGATAAGATTGAGCGCATCCTGCTAGAGCAGCAGTATCCTGTTTCTCCAGTGCCGCGCACCCCTGAGAACGGGCTCCTTCCAGGTGTTTCTAATGCGTGCTGTCTGTTGAAAAAGTCGGTGTGGGAAGTGCTGCCGTTTGATGAAGAAGTGCCCTCGGCTGAGGATGGTCTATGGTTTGAAGAAATACAAAAGGTGGGCTATACACCTGCTTATTGCAGTAAGCTGTGCGTTATTCATGGGCATAAATTCGATGCAGAATATATTTATCGCAAGTGCTATTGGCGTGCTTTTCAATCAGAGGAGATTGCTGCACGTGATTATCCACTCATTTGGGTTCGTTTTTGGCTGTCTTTTTTTATAAGAAATATGCGATATACGTCATTTTACTATTGGCGTGCACAAAAATATGCTCTTGGGTTGAGTTTTTGGGATTGTTTTCAATATTCACTTCTTGAGGAAATGGCCATTTTGCGGGGGCGTTTAGATCATCGAAGATCTTCTGGCGGAACACATAAATATAATGTTCTTACGTTTCCAAGGATATTCTTTTGGGTGAAAAACAGGATGAAGGATGCGCATTTTTATGAATCTCAATCTGGCTGAGCTTTTATTGGGGAACCAGAAGGCAGAAGCAGATATCAAGGAAGAACTTTCCATACTTATGAATGATATTGTATCTCGCCCTGTGAGTTCACATATTGCCGCATATATTTTAGGCGGCGGCTTTGGACGCGGAGAGGGCAGTGTTATCTTTAGAGGAGAACGGTACACGACATCGAATGATTATGATATGTTTGCAATTCAAGTAGATGAACTCAGCGAGAACGACTTTTCTCAGATGGTGCAGGAGATTGAGAAAAAGTACCATTTAAAGTTTTTTGGTATTGACCGCATGACAAGAGACCATTTTTTGCAGATTGCTTCTTCAAAAACGGTAAGTCAAGCAGATTTTGATTTTATGTTGGGGAGCAAGATTCTTTGGCTAAATCCAGTATATAAAGCTGACGATCTTCCTTCCATATTTGCACACTATGGAGAAGAGAAGCGGGAAATCCTCTTAGAAAGTGCATATAGAGTGCTTACAACACGGTTTTGGTGCATCGTTGCATTGACAAACTGGGAGGATCTTACATCACTTTATGATCTTCAATATGTTGAGGATGCACAATTTTTTTATTTTCAACAGGTAAAGCTGGCAACGGCAATCGTCGATGCAGTACTCATTGCTGAGAAGCGATATGATACACCAAAGTTTTTGGAAAAGCTTGAGGTACTCAAGGATACAGAATTTGCGAAGCAACAGGATGTTCGTTTGTTGGTATATCTTGTTCGTGAGAAAATATGGAATACGAATCATTTTTCATTGTCGATAGAGGAGCGAAAAGAGCTCTGGAATCTCTATTGCTCTTGTGTGGAATTTGTGATGAATTTCGATAAAATACGGTATGCTAAGTTTAGCATCAAAGAAGCGCTGCATCGGAAATATGCAGCCATCCGTCATAGAAAGTTCAACTGTTGGGCTCTTGGGGATTATGAGGCACTGCGTCAGTTAGATATAAAAAAACTTAGGGAACTGCAAGGGAAGATGAGGAGA
This sequence comes from uncultured Selenomonas sp., assembly GCA_938045435.1. GTDB lineage: Bacteria > Bacillota > Negativicutes > Selenomonadales > Selenomonadaceae > Centipeda. The sequence continues at coordinate 2,147 of CALIBA010000053.1, read as the reverse complement.
ATGTACGCATGAAGATGGTGTTTATTTTATCGGATGCACTTAGACATGATTATTTGCAATATATGCCGTTTTTGCAGGCCATGACAGAGGAATGTCCATATTACAAGAAAGTAATTCCTGGACTTGGCTTCTGTGAAATATCAGAATATGTCAGTGGGCGAACATCACTCGATACAGGGAATATTTTTCAAGTAACATTCTCAGGAAAGTTTGGAAAGACCCATTTGCACGATTTGACAATGGCGAACAAGATCGTAAATAAAATTCCACGTGTCAGACGTTATAGCGCACGGCTTCTGGATCGATATTTACAGAAGTATGACGGCTCTCTGTTTGAGCATGATATGCTGCGTGTCCGCTATAACATTCCTCTTTCAATGCTGTCCTTTTTTATTCCAACAGAGTCAAAGCTGAAATATGATGCACCAGAATTTTTTCCTGCGACAAATTTATTCCATATCCTCCAAAAAGCGGGTCTATCTTATGACATACAAGATTTTGTAGAACATAATAAAATCAAAGGAACGGATGACGAGCGATTGGCACGTCTGCGTACAAAAATTGAGGCGAAAAACTTAAAGGATTTTACACTGCTCTATATTGGCTTCGGAGAGATTGCACATGCAACCGGAACGCGCAGTGCGTCTTTTCACAGCAAGCTGACATCTTACGATGGTACATTAAAGAATCTCTATGCATTGTTGAAAAAAAACTATGGAGAGGACTTTCGCTTTGTCATATTAGGCGATCATGGTATGGTGGATGTAGAGAAATATATTGATATAACAGAGCTCATTGAGCAGATGAAAGACAAATTTCATCTTACTTGATCTTCCATCATCTTTTCTGCCCAATTTGGTTGGAGAAGATTTTGTTTACTTCATCGACTCAACGGCATTCCGTGTATGGCTGAGAGATCAACGTTTTCTTTCGGAATGCAATGCCATGATTCAGGAACGTCTTGCAACAGATTTGGATGAAGTGGATCTGGGGCGTGCTGACAATTTCTATGGAGATTTGATTTATATATTGCGTCCGGGCAGGGTATTTTTCCCCGATTTCTTTAATGTGTATAAGAATAAAGGAATGCATGGCTACACCAATAAAATTGATGAGCAAAAAGGCATGTGTTTGATTCTTGGAGATCAGCGCCATGCCGTACATGAGGAGCTTGAACTGCATTGTGTACATCAATTGATTTTAGAGCAGTTTGGATTATCCTTCGCATAGCATGAACATCGTTCTTTATCCAAATTGAAAGGTGGCTGTTCTTAGCCGCGATAAGTGCTTTTATCAAGGAAGAGTGTATGGGGGTTTTTGATAAGTTTAAGTCGCAGAACATCGTCATGAAAGCGTCGATTGTTTATGTTGCGGCAGGATTTTTACAGCGCGGGATTACCCTGATTTCAGGGCCCATTTTTACGCGCTTGTTGTCTCAAGAGGATTATGGTGTATTGATGCTCTTCAATACATGGTATGAACTCATTGGCATCGTGGCCATGCTTTCTCTCAGTGCAGGTGTTTATAATAATGGTTTGTTGAAATATCAGGAAGATCGGGATATATTTACAGCATCTCTCTTAGCACTCTCCAATGCAGCGACGATTTTTGTCGCAGGTGTTTTCTTTCTCTTTTATGATTCACTTGCATGGATGATCGGTCTATCAGAGAATCTCCTGCAACTGATGTTTCTATGTTTTTTCTTTTCTCCCGCACTGATCTTTTGGACAACACGGCAGCGTTTTGAGTATCAATATAAAAACTCTTGTGCTGTCACACTGAGTTCCACTTCGATCGCTGTCCTTATTTCCGTTTTTGTGACATTATATTCTGATGAAGCACAAAGGTTGCTTGCAAAAATATGGTCGGAAAAGCTGGTCTTGTTTCTTTTTTGGATCGTATTGTATGTATATATTTTTTGCAAGGCAAAATTTAAGGTTCGCATGAACTATTGGAGGTATGCACTGCGTGTCAATCTCCCTTTGATTCCGCATTATTTGGCGAATTTTATGCTCATGGGAATGGATCGGATCATGATCTCTCTTTTTGTGGGGACAGGAGCGGCCGCAATTTATTCGGTTGCGTATTCGGCTGCGTTTTTAACACAGATTTTTTGGCAATCTGTCAATGCGGCCATTTTACCGCTC
>CALIBA010000052.1 GCA_938045435.1 uncultured Selenomonas sp. | reverse complement strand
TCTATACGCTCCTCGAAAAACTCTTGGAACAGATTTCCTTTGATGCACCAGATCTTACAGAAAAAGAATTTATCATTGATGCCGCTTATGTGGATCAATGTCTGGCAGACATTGCAGGAGACCATGATATTTCACGGTTTATTTTATAAAATACAGTCCTTAACAATGAATTTCATGTGTTCGATTTTGTTGCCTTCAGATGACGGACATCGTCTGATTGATTTTTTAAGCAAACTTTATTGCAGAAAGGACTGGAGCTGCTCTTTTGATATGAGACCAATGGATTCATCGACAACTTTTCCATTTTTGAAAAAAATAAGAATAGGCAGTGTCATAATGTCGTATTTTTCTGCAATGCTTTGAGCCTCTTCCATGTTGATTTTGCAGAATTTAATATCAGGCCGCTCGGCAGCAAGCTCTTCTAAAATGGGGGTAAGCATTTGACAAGGCATACAATAAGTTGCCCAAAAGTCAACAACAACAAATCTTTCTTCTTGTAATACCTCGGCTTCGAATGTTGCTTCCGTCACTTCAATGATACTCATAACATAAAACCCTCCATATGATGAATATAGAACCTTATCCATCATATCAAAGAATAGCACTTTTTCAAGTATAGCCAGAAAACTTTTTACTCGTTTTTGCTTTATATTTGTAAACGCATTTCTGTTAATAAGTCAAAAAATCAAAATTATATTTGACTTTTTGACTTATTGTGCTATAATGAGCAGAAAAGGTTAGAATGATGATATGGAGGGTAATAGTATGGAACAGGATAAATATACAACACGAACCCTTTCGGTAGTACAGTCTGCACAGCAAATTGCTGCCATGAGGTACCATCAGGAGATTACATCAGTACATGTACTGCTTGCTCTTGCGAAGGAGCCGGAGGGGTTGCTTGCGACAATATTTGAGGTTTGTGGAACCGATCTCCCCCTGCTTAAAGCGCGGCTTGAAAAGGAGCTTTCGAATCTGCCGAGTGTGCGTGGAACAAACCGTCTTGGTATGGGGATGGATATGGTGCGTGTTCTTGGGCGCGCAGAAGCATTTGCAAAGTCAATGAAGGATGACTATGTATCAACAGAACATTTGCTTCTCGCGGTTGTTTCGGACGGCAGTGATGAAGTACAGTCGATTGCACGCGAGTTTGGGTTGACCAAAAACGCCGTGCAGACAGCAATTCAAAAAAATCGAAAACAAAATGTCACAAGCGATAATCCGGAGGAAGGGTATCAGTCCCTTGAAAAGTATGGACGCGATCTTACGGCAGCAGCACGTGCGAATAAACTTGACCCCGTGATAGGGCGTGATGAAGAGATTCGAAGAACCATTGAGATTCTATCACGGCGTACCAAAAACAATCCGGTGCTCATTGGTGAACCCGGCGTTGGCAAAACAGCAATTGTTGAGGGGCTTGCACGTCGTATTGTTGGTGGAGATGTTCCTGAGTCTTTGAAGAACAAAACTCTTTATTCGCTTGATATGGGCGCACTCGTTGCAGGTGCGAAGTTTCGCGGTGAGTTCGAGGAGCGTCTCAAGGGGGTACTGAATGAAATTGCGAAGTCTGAAGGACAGATTCTTCTCTTCATTGATGAGGTACATACCGTTGTCGGTGCAGGCGCAGCAGAAGGAGCTATGGATGCCGGGAATCTCCTAAAACCACTTCTTGCACGTGGAGAACTGCGTTGTATTGGTGCAACGACACTAAATGAATATCGGAAATATATCGAAAAAGACACGGCGCTGGAACGGCGTTTCCAACCTGTGATGGTAGGGGAACCCAGTGTCGAGGACACGATTTCTATTTTACGGGGACTGAAGGAGCGTTATGAGGTACACCATGGTGTTCGCATCCGTGATGCAGCACTTGTAGCAGCTGCTATGCTATCCGATCGTTATATCTCCGATCGGTTCCTGCCAGACAAGGCGATCGATTTGGTTGATGAAGCAGCAGCAAAGCTGCGGACGGAAATCGAGTCTATGCCGGCGCCGCTTGATGAGATTCGCCGTAAGATTCTTCAGCTTGATATTGAGGAGGAGGCGCTGAAAAAGGAAACGGATGAGACATCAAAGGAAAAGCTCACTGCTTTGATTGCAGAAAAAGAATCTCTCCATGCGGAGGAGAAAAAACTGCAAGAGAAATGGGAAGGTGAGAAGCAGTCTATTCTTCGTGTCAGGGCCATCAAGAAAGAGATGGATGAAGTGCGTGGAGAAATGGAGGCTGCAGAGCGTGCTCAAAATTTAGCACGTGCTTCTGAATTGAAATATGGCAAGATGCCTGAACTTGAGAAAAAACTTGCTGAAGAAGAAGCGACGATTACCGCCCAGTCTGAAGGTGAACGGATGCTTAAAGAGGAGGTCGGAGAGGAGGATATAGCACGTGTTGTCAGTCGTTGGACGGGGATTCCTGTTGCAAAGATGATGACAGGCGAACGTGAGAAACTGCTCCATCTGGAAGACATTCTTCATAAGCGTGTTATTGGCCAGGATGAGGCTGTAACTGTTGTCAGTGAGGCGATTTTACGCGCGCGTGCCGGAATCAAAGACCCCCATCGACCGATTGGTTCGTTCATATTTCTAGGGCCTACAGGTGTTGGAAAAACAGAACTTGCCAAGACACTTGCAGAAGCACTCTTTGATGATGAACGAAGCATGATCCGCATTGATATGAGTGAATATATGGAGAAGCACAGTGTTTCTCGTCTCATTGGAGCGCCTCCCGGCTATGTTGGGTATGATGAAGGAGGACAGCTTACAGAGGCTGTTCGTCGTCGTCCGTACAGTGTTGTTTTGTTGGACGAGATTGAAAAAGCACACCGTGATGTATTTAATGTACTGCTTCAGATTCTTGATGATGGGCGCCTTACAGATGGCAAAGGGCGTGTGATTGATTTTAAGAACACCGTCATTATCATGACAAGCAATATCGGTTCGCATGAGATCCTGAGCAAAGATTATGAGACAGCTGCAGAGGCGGTGCATACACTTCTTAAAGACTATTTCCGTCCAGAGTTCCTTAATCGGGTTGATGACATAGTTGTGTTCAAGGCGCTCAGTAAAGATGATGTGAGACATATTGCAGACATTATGCTTACAGCATTTGGGAAACGTTTGGAACTGCAAACAGATATTGAGCTTACATGGGATGGAAATGCCCTTGCTGCCCTCGCTGAACAGGGATTTGATCCTGATTTTGGAGCACGTCCATTGCGTCGACTGCTCACACATACAGTTGAAACGGCACTTTCAAAAAGAATTATTGCAGGAGATATTCGCAGCGGCGATGTTGTAGAGATTGGTTTTGACGGCTCTCATTTTACATTCAAAACAAAGTAATGTTATATTTATAAAGCTGACAGTATATTGCCTATTGGGTGATATGCTGTCAGCTTTTCTGCATAAATCAACATATAGAAAAGTCTTTCAGATACACATGATGTACATTGCTACACGGGAAGGCATATGCTATAATTCAAGAGTATCTTAACTTACATAATAGATGTATAAGATCAAATATCAGATTGAGGCGGTGTTTCTCATTCGTGAGATAGATGTTGCTGAAGGGAAAAGCAGTAAGGGAGAATCCTTTCTCAAAGGAACTTTTGTCTTAACGATTGCAGGTTTTGTCGTCAAGGTGATCGGCTCATTAAACTGGATCTTCGTATCCCGCATTCTTGGCGGTGAAGGGATCGGGCTTTACCAGATGGCTTTTCCCATATATTTTTTTGCTATGACAGTGTCTCAGGCAGGCGTTCCTGTCGCTATTTCTATCATTACAGCAGAACGTGTTGCATTAAGAGACATCTATGGGGCAAAACGTGTATTTCGCATCTCCATGATGCTCATGCTCTTTACGGGGATATTTTTTTCAATTTTAACATATCTTGCTGCGGATTGGCTGATTGACTGGCAACTCATTCGTGATGCACGCGCATATAAAGCCGTTGTCGTACTTGCGCCTACGGTTTTTTTCGTGACATTGCTTGCAAGCTCTCGTGGCTATCTGCAAGGGTGGCAGCGTATGACGCCGACAGCGGTATCGCAGATTGTAGAGCAAATATTCCGTGTAGTGACGATGATTGTGCTCGCGAGCGTGCTTATGCCGTGGGGATTGGATTATGCAGCAGCAGGGGCTTCACTCGGTGCATTTGCCGGAGCAGTGACGGGACTAATTGTACTGATCTATTTTCACATAAGGCTCGATCGGGATATCGTGCGTGACTATGGCACGGATCTAAAGCCTTTGTCGGGGGCTGATTATGAATCCCGTTGCTCTATTATAAGGCGTATTTTTAAGCTGGCGCTACCAGTATCAGCTGCTAGCATCATGTTGCCCGTCGTCTCAAATCTCGATCTTATGATTGTTCCACAACGTCTTGAAGCAGCAGGATACAGCATCAGTGAAGCAACGGAACTCTTTGGTTATCTGAATGGCATGGCAGTTCCTCTCGTGAATCTTGCAACGATACTCACAGCGTCTATGGCGATGAGTATTGTTCCGGCGATTTCAGAATCACGGGTCCTTGGCGATAGTACACGTGTTTACAACCAAACAGCAGCTTCTGTACGTATTTCGAATTTTGTTTGCTTTCCAGCTTTTGTTATCGTTTTTATGCTTGCAACACCGATTTCTTCGCTGATCTATAATGCACCAGGCGCGGGCCCTGCGGTTATGATTTCTGCTGTGAGTATCATCCTGCTTGGTCTGCATCAGGTATCTACTGGGATTCTTCAGGGACTAGGGCATCCGACAATTCCCATGGTCAATATGCTCCTTGCAGCAGTAGCAAAGGTCTTTTTAAACTGGCATCTAACGGCAATCCCGTGGCTTGGTATCATGGGCGCTGCGTGGGCGACGGCAGCAGATATGGGCGTTGCTGCACTTATCAATCTGTATTTTATTTATCGATTCATCGGCTACCGCATAGAGTTCCTGCAACTTCTTAAGACGATATGTGCAGCGGGAATTATGGCAGCTTCGATTTATGCTTTTTATACGTGGACAATGGCATGGTGGCAGATTGCAGCCATATCGACGTTCGGTGCCGTATTTTTTGGCTGTGGTATCTATGTCACTGCGATGATTCTCTTGCGGGGGCTCATTGAGGATGACTT
>CALIBA010000051.1 GCA_938045435.1 uncultured Selenomonas sp. | reverse complement strand
GTTGTCCAGGGCCTCCATCTCGGCGGAGCGCAGGCCCTGGGAGTCGTGGGAAGCGCCTCTGTGAGTGCTGTCTCGACCTGTGCGAAGTAGCCGTTTGCGATGAGGCAGAAGATCAGCAGTGATATGGATATGAGGTCAGATAGGGGACTGTCCAAGGTGTGTATGCAGCTCCTTTCATGCAGAAAATACGGCGCCGGAGAGTGTCACGGGGACTACCAGCGCACGCGGCCGCTGCGGCCAAAGATGATGTCGCCATGGATGAGTGTGGGGCGGCGCCCCCCCGTCTGCACCTCGGGCACCTCAGCGGAGAGTATGAGATCCGTGTCGGTGAGACCCGCCACGGCGAGCACTGCCTTTTCTTTGAGCGTGCGGTAGGTCTTGCTGTCGATTTCGGCAGTGAACTCTTCGGATGCGCCGGGTGCAAGGGTGTATGTTTGAAGCGCCTGCGTGAATGACATATCATCTGACCAGCGCCAAATGGTGCGCCCCTTCGCGTCGAGGAGCGCAAAGTCATAGTTCTGTCCGGTGGGATGCGCTACATGATAGGGCGCAGTTCCTTCGTTTGTCACGGTGAGTTTCAGATAGAGCCGCCCGTGCTTTTCCTCCGCGGTCAGTTCCTCGGATATATCGCCATAGCGGACGCCGGCGTAGGTGCTGCTCTGCCCCGCACCGCGTGCGGGACTGACGGGGAAGGTGATGCCGATGCCGCCGCCGATGCCCGCCTCTGCGGGAGCTGCCGAAAGGAGCGGCAGTGTGAGTGCGCAGAAAACGCCGAGCGCCATGATTTTTTTCATGATGGAGGTCATGAGAATCCCTTTCTTTTCAAGATGGCTCTATTTTCATAACAAAGCGTTTGTGTGCAGACATTATAACGCATATTTTTGGAGCCAAAAATAAATAAACTATATAATATTTTCGACGAAAATAGGGGAATTACCTTTTCATGGAGAGTATATTTGTAGTAAAATAGAAAAGTTATCATGGAAGGGAGAAATGTTGTATGGTCGTGGAAATCGTCAGCGTGGGGACGGAGCTTCTCATGGGCAGCATTCTGAATACGAATGCACAGCACATCGCACGCCGCCTTGCGCATATGGGGCTGGATTCGTACTATCAAACGGTCGTCGGGGATAATCCGGAGCGCCTTAGAGCGGCGCTCGATGTCGCGTTTTCACGCAGTGACTGCGTGGTGACGACTGGGGGGTTGGGACCGACCAAGGACGATTTGACGAAGGAAATGCTCATCTCCTATTTTGGCTGTACGCCTACGGAGGACGCGGCGGTGCTGCATCGTCTTGAGGCGCGTGCAGCACGGCGTGGTACTGTGCTCACAGAGAGTATGCGCAAGCAGGCGATGGTGCCGGCGGGAGCGACGGTGCTGCAAAACGATCACGGCACGGCGCCCGGCGTCATCATCGAGAAGGACGGACGCGCCTGCATCATGCTGCCGGGGCCGCCAAAGGAGATGGTGCCGATGTTCGATATGGCGTGCGAGATATTTTTGCGCGGCAAGAGCGATAAGGTTTTTGTCTCTATGAATATCAAGCTCTATACGATGGAGGAAAAGGGCATTGTCGTTGGAGAGTCGCCCGTTGCCGACCGCCTCGGAAGCCTCGTGGACGGAGAGAACCCGTCGGTCGCGACCTATGCGAAGGCAGACGGCGTGCTTGTGCGTGTGACGGCGGCGGCACCCTCGCGTGCGGAGGCAGCTGTTCTCCTCGCGCCCACCCTTGCGGCGGCGAAGAGTGCCATCGGGGAAGAGTATATCAGATATGTGGAAGAGGATTAAATGCGATTTCGGACGCAGCTGCTCGTATGGGGCGCGCTTTTTGTCGGGGCTTTTCTGTGTATTTCCATGCCACCTGCGGAGGCTGCCGTGAAGATTCTTGCACGCGGGACCGTGCAGCAGCTCCAAGGGCAGCGTGCCCTCTCGGCGCTCCTTCGATGGCAGGCGTATCCGGGGGCCGTGCGCTATGAGGTGCGGCTTTTGCGCGGGGCACCAAATGACTGGATGACGGCGATCGGGAGCATGAACCATATCTATGCGACGGGGGTCACTGTACCCCTTGGCGCGAATGAATCGGCAGAGGATCTTTATTACAGTGTGTGCCCCCTAGATTATAACGGGCAGCCCCTTTCCGAGGCGACGGCGCCGCAGCGGGTACTGGACGGGGAAATCAATCCGTCGGCGCCTGTTCTTACCACAGAGTTCGACAAGATGGTCTATGCAATGCTCTACCCCGTCTACTCATGGGTGCCGCTCGCCGGTGCAAAGCACCACGAGGTAGAGATCTACCGCCGCGATGCGGGGCGGGATATTTACGTCCGCACGCTGCGTGCAGGGGCGTATGATGTCTACGATGATATGGCGTACCGCACGCCGGGGCGCTATAAGTTCCGCGTGCGCGGTGTCACAGAGAGCGGCGCACCTGTATCGGACTGGTCAGAGCCGGGGGTGTTCGATGTCACGGGGGAAGCGCTGATTGCGGCGTTCGGCGACAGTATTACACATGGTGGCGGTGCGATTTCCGTTCCACCTTCCTATCTCCTCTACAACTGGGAGTCCTACTGCGATGTTCCCGTGAAAAATCTTGGGCGCAGCGGCGACACGACGGCAGATATGCTGGCGCGTTTTGACCGCGATGTCCTGCCGTTTTCCCCGCGCATTCTCATCATCATGGGCGGGGTGAACGACTATCGCACGGGTGTTTTTGGTGCGGCGTCTGTGCGCAATCTCACGGCATTGCGGGATCGCTGTAGGGCGCACGGCATCACGCCCATCTTTTTGACGGCGACACCGATCCGCCCCGCGCTCATGTCCGCACGTGCGCATATTGATGCGCCGCCGCCGGACTGGCGTGCGCATATGGACTATATCAACCACTGGGTCATGCAGCAGGAATACTGCGTGGATGTTTCGACGGTGCTCTCTGATGCAAACGGCGAACTGGAGGAGCAGTATACGACGGATGGGCTGCACCCGGATGCTGCGGGGAAAAAGTATATCGGGCAGCGTGTACAGGAGTATCTGCATGCGCGTTTTGCGTGGGCAAGCAGCGAGGCCGCGCGCCGCTTAAAGGATGCTGAGAGCACAGCGCGGCGTGCAAGGTAGAGGCTTTGTAGGAGGAACGATGAAGAAGGGACTGCGCATTTATCTCATGCTCATACTCGCGGCAGCCGCGCTGGGGGCGGGGGCATATGTGGTATATGATCGGTGCGTGCATACACCGGAATATGCGCTGCGGGAGATCAGTGCGGCGGTTTCTGCAAAGGATGAGGCGCTCTTTGCGGCGTATGTCGATGTGGATGCCCTCCTTGTCGATATACATGAGAACACGACGGAGCTTTTGGCAGAGCACATACAGGAACTGCATGAACGCCATCCGGAGGACTGGTTTTTTCGGCATGACCGTGCATTTATGTATGACTATATGCAGAAGCGACGGGAACATGATGTCGCAATGGCACACGCGATGCTCACGTATTATTTCGATGATGCGCGTGTCCCGGTGACGCGCGAGGACGGGGCGGCACGCTGGGGCTCGGATGAGCTGCGGGAGTTCGCCGCGCACTATACGCTCACGGTTGAACATGTGGGGGACAGGGCAGATGAGATGGAGATTGTCTGCCGCATCCAAGGGGATGAGAGCACCTATGGACGCCTCATGCCCGAGGGGACACTTTTGCTCCGATTCAAGCGATGGACGGACGGCGATGGGCGCTATCGGCTCACGGGCGCCCGCCTGGAGCATGGGGATGTGAACGGGCTCTTTGTCTTTGTGGATGGCGCGGAGCGCTACTGGGCACTGCAGGGATGGGACTAGCACGAGATACAAAAACGCCCTGCAATGAGCAGCTGCAGGGCGTTTTTGCTGTGTATTATATTTTAGGAGAGCTTTGAAACCACATACCATCCACAGTATGTGACTTCGATGAAAGCCTGGAGATAATATAGCACATCAGAGAATGAAAATCAATAGCAAAATTTATTTTTTTTTCGGAAAGCATACCTAATTATGTCAGGAGAAAGAAAACAGGAAAAAAGACCTATATTCAAGTGAAGGGGATTCTTTTATAATAAAGATAGGGACAATGGAAATGTCTCATAACGGAAGACGCTGCAAAGCGACTTTTGATAACTCATAAGGAAGTGAGGTGGCAGTGATGAGCAAACTATCAATTGCATCGGTGCTGGACAATCCCGCACGTCGGATTCCAATTTATGCGATGGTTAAGGCATCAGCGCCAACGCCTGCAAAGGATGATGAACTCATCGAGGATATGCGTGCACAGCGTTATACGTATCGGGAGCGGATTCGCCAGATGAGCCGCATGGACAGTGAGGCCTACGAGCTGGACATCAAGTCTTTGGCACATTCGCTGCGGGATCTCGAGGAGGAGATCCACCGCGAGGCGATGCGTACCATTTTTGGTGACCCCTATGTCCTCGAACTGAGCAGCGCACGAGATGATGCGCTGGCGACTGCGGGGATGCTCTGACAGCGCGAACGATTAGGAGAGCGAAAGAGCACAGGAAGCACACGGTTTTGTACTTGATTTATAAAGTACGAAGCCGTGTGCTTTTTTGTCTGCTGCCTTGAACGATTGCAGACACAGGTGTGTATGATATGAACCGATAGCATTATACAATAGGGGGAATAGCTTTCATTTATAAAAAATCGTTACGATGTGATATTCCTCACATCCATAAGCTTTTCCTATATAGTAGAATTATATTGTGTATCAGAGTCTTTTTCACCACAGGGACTGGTATTTTAGAGGGGTGAAGGCGTGAGCAGTATTTTTAAGAAGTTTAAGTATCTTGTTCCAACGTCTATATCTGCAGACGGACACGCAGAGACACACGAGGGCGGGCGTGCATGGGAGAACATGTACCGCGACCGCTGGTCGTTCGATAAGACGGTTCGCACGACGCACGGGGTCAACTGCACGGGCTCGTGCAGCTGGAATGTGCATGTCAAGAACGGAATTGTGGCGTGGGAGAATCAGGCAACGGACTATCCGGAAACGGCGCCGGACATGCCGGACTTTGAGCCGCGCGGCTGCCCGCGCGGAACGACGTTTTCATGGTATCTCTACAGCCCGCACCGCGTGAAGTTCCCGTACATGCGCGGGGAACTCGCGGCTCTTTGGCGTGCGGCGCGTGCGGCGCATCCGAACGCGTACGAGGCGTGGAAGAGCATTGCCTCCGATCCCGCCAAGAAGAAAAAGTACAAGCAGGCACGCGGTATGGGCGGCTTTGTGCGCTCGAACTGGCAGGAGGTCAGCGAGCTGATCGCCGCCTCCGTGCTCTACACGGCGTACACCTATGGCTCGGATCGCATCTTCGGCTTCTCCGTCATCCCCGCGATGTCGATGCTGAGCTATGCGGCGGGCATCCGTTTCATGCAGCTGATGGGCGGTGTCGGACTCTCGTTTTACGACTGGTATGCCGATCTGCCGCCCGCGAGCCCGCAGATCTGGGGCGAGCAGACGGATGTGCCTGAGTCGAGCGACTGGTACAATGCGGGCTATCTCATCACATGGGGCTCGAATATCCCGCTGACGCGCACGCCGGACGCACATTTTATGGCGGAGGTGCGCTACAAGGGCACAAAGGTCGTCTCGATTGCGCCCGACTACGCCGAGTCCTCGATGTTCGCGGACACATGGATCCCACTCAAGGTCGGCAGCGACTCGGCGATGGCGATGGCGATGGGACACGTCATCCTCAAAGAATACTACGTTGATCAAACAACGCCGTTCTTCCTCGAGTACACGCGAAAGTATACGGACTTCCCGTTCCTCGTGCGCATCGAGAAGAAAGAGGACGGTACTTACATCCCCGGGCGTATGCTTTCTGCGCGTGACATGGGACGCGATGAAAAGCATTCCGACTTCCGTTACTACGTCGTGGACGACAAGACGGGCGAGATCGTCATTCCGAACGGCACGCTCGGCGAGCGTTGGAGTACACAAGAGAAGTGGAACATCCGTGAGGAGAACCGCGACACGGGCGCGGAGATCTGCCCGCGTCTTAGCGTCTGGGATGACAAGACGGGGACGGTCGAGGTCGAGCTCCCGTACTTCGGCAACGACCGCAGGGAGCGCACGCTGACGCGCGCTCTGCCCGTGCGCAGCATCAAGACGGCGGCGGGCGAGGTGCTCGTTACGACGGTCTACGATCTCACACTTGCGAACTATGCGATCGATCGCGGCATCGGCGGCGAGAGCGCGGGCTCGTACGAGGACGACACGCCGTACACGCCCGCATGGCAGGAGAAGTACACGGGCATTTCGCCCGATCTCGTTATCAAGACGGCGCGCGAGATTGCGGACAACGCCATCAAGACGAACGGTCGCACCATGATTATCATGGGCGGCGGCATCAACCACTGGTTCCACGCGGATGCGGTCTACCGCACGATCATCAACCTCCTCCTCTTTACGGGCTGCGAGGGGCGCAACGGCGGCGGCTGGGCACACTACGTCGGGCAGGAGAAACTGCGCCCGAATGAGGGCTGGGCGCGCATCATGAGCGGCTCGGACTGGCAGGGACCGCCGAAGCTGCTCAACTCGACCTCGTTCTACTACTTTGCGACCGACCAGTGGCGCAGCGACGAGATCCAGACGGACGCACTGACGGCGGCGAACGAAAATGCACGCTACAATCACGCGGCGGACTATGCTGTGCTCGCGGCGCGTCTGGGGTGGGCACCGTCCTACCCAACGTTCAACCGCGGCTCGAACGACCTCGCGGCAGATGCGAAGGCGGCGGGCTTCGAGGGCGCGGACGGCATCAAGGAATACATCGTCAAGAGTCTGAAGGACAAGAGTCTCAAATTTGCATGGGAAGACCCCGATGCACCGGAGAATTTCCCGCGCAACCTCTTTGTCTGGCGGTGCAACCTCCTCGGCTCGTCCGCGAAGGGCAACGACTATTTCCTCAAATATCTCCTCGGCACGGAGAACAGCATCTTCCAGGAGGAGGACTGTGCGACGCGTCCGCAGGAGGTGAAGTGGCGCGAGAAGGAGGAGCTCATGCAGCCGGGCGGCGCGCTCGAGGGCAAGCTCGACCTCCTCGTTTCGCTTGATTTCCGCATGGCGGGCAACGCGCTTTACTCCGACATTGTGCTGCCGACGGCGACGTGGTACGAGAAGACCGACCTCTCCTCGACGGATATGCACCCGTTCGTCCACCCCTTCCAGCCGGCGGTCGATCCGCTCTGGGAGTCGCGTACGGACTGGGATATCTACCGTACATTGGCACAGGCGGTGTCTGAGGTCGCAAAGGACGCGGGGCTCACGCCGTACACGAACATCGCCGCGACTCCACTCGGGCATGACAGCGAAGCGGAGCTGGCACAGCCGGACGGCGTGGTGCGCGACTGGAGCAAGGGCGAGTGCGAGCCGATTCCCGGCAAGACCATGCCCAACATCGCCTCGAACACGATTGACTACACGAAGCTCTACGAGAAGTGGATTGCGCTCGGTCCGAATGCGGGCGGCAAGACGGCGAGCCACGGCAATACATGGGACTCGGCGGAGGACTACGAGGAGATCCGCCAGCGCAACGGCATCATCCAGAACAAGGACTATGTCTCGTACGGCTGTCCCTCGATCTACGAGGCGCGGCAGGCATGTGATGCCGTGCTCGGGATGTCCCCGACGACCTGCGGACGCACGGCAGTGCGCGCATGGGAGGCGGTCGAGAAGCGTACGGGTCTCTCTGACCTTGTGAAGCTCGCGAAGGATCGCGAGGAGGATCGTTTTACCTTTGACCAAGTGGCGATACAGCCGCGCGAGACCATCACCGCGCCGACCTTTACGGGCAGCAACCAGAACCGCCGCTATACCCCCTTTACGAACAATGTGGAGGAGCTCATTCCGTTCCGCACGCTCACGGGGCGGCAGCATTTCTACATGGATCACGAGGTCATGCGCGAGTTTGGCGAGGCGCAGGCGATCTACCGCCCGATCCTCGACTTCCGTCCGATGAACAAGTCGCTGAACGGCACGCAGAAGGAGATCACGCTGAAATATCTGACACCCCACAACAAGTGGAGCACGCACAGCATGTACTTCGACGCGCAGCAGATGCTCACGATGTTCCGCGGCGGACAGAGCGTCTGGATGAGCGAGAAGGATGCGGCGGAGATCGGCGTGAAGGACAACGACTGGATCGAACTGTACAACCGCAACGGTGTGGTCGCTTCGCGCGTCGTCGTCTCGCCGCGTATCCCGCACGGTGCGGTCTTTATGCACCACGCGCAGGACCGCCACATCAATGTGCCGGGCTCGAAGATCTCGGGCACGCGCGCAGGCACGCACAACACGCCGACCCACATCCACATCAAGCCCACCCACCTCATCGGCGGCTACGGGCAGCTCAGCTACGGTTTCAACTACTATGGCCCGACGGGCAATCAGCGCGACTCGTACGTTGTCGTGCGGCGCATGGAGGAGGTAGATTGGCTTGAAGATTAAAGCACAGATTGCGATGGTCATGAATCTCGACAAGTGCATTGGCTGTCACACGTGCTCCATCCTGTGCAAGAACGTCTGGACGAACCGGCGCGGCGCGGAGTATATGTATTTCAACAACGTCGAGACGAAGCCCGGCATCGGCTATCCGAAGCAGTGGGAGAATCAGGAGAAGTGGAAGGGCGGCTGGGAACTGCGTGACGGTGTGCTCGGACTCAAGACGGGCGGCATGACGACGCGTCTTGCAAAGCTGTTCTACCATCCGCAGCAGCCCGAGATGGACGACTACTATGAACCGTGGACGTACGACTATGAGACACTGATTCACACGAAGCGGCGCAACCATCAGCCTGTGGCGCGGCCCCGCTCTCTCATTACACAAAAGCGCATGGAGATCAAATGGGGGCCGAACTGGGAGGATGATCTTGCAGATGGGCAGTCCGCACGGCGTGACTACAATCTCAGCAAGATGGGGCAGGAGATCACACTCGAGTTCCACGACATCTTCATGAAGCATCTGCCGCGCCTGTGCAACCACTGTCTCAACCCCGCGTGCGTGGCGGCGTGCCCATCGGGTGCGATCTACAAGCGCGACGAGGACGGCGTGGTGCTCATCTCGCAGGACGGCTGCCGCGGCTGGCGTCACTGCGTTCCGTCGTGTCCCTATAAAAAAATCTACTACAACTGGGAGACGAACAAGGCGGAAAAATGCACGTTCTGCTTCCCGCGTCTTGAGAACGGTCTGCCGACCGTGTGCAGCGACGGCTGTGTCGGACGTATGCGCTATATCGGTGTCTTGCTCTACGATGCGGACAAGGTGAAAGAGGCGGCATCCACGCCCGACCCGAAGGATATCTACAAGGCGTACCTCGGTGCGCTCTGCGACCCGAACGATCCTGCGGTCGTAACGGCGGCAAAGGAGGCGGGCATCCCCGACCGCTGGATGCGCGCTGCACAGGATTCGCCCGCGTATAGGCTCATCGCTGAGTGGCAGCTCGCGTTCCCGCTCCATCCGGAGTACCGCACGCTGCCGAATGTCTGGTATGTACCGCCCCTCAGCCCAATTGCGCGGCGCGTCGAGGAGAAGGTATTTTTCCCAGGGGCAGCCGAGATGCGCATCCCTGTCGCCTACCTCGCGCAGCTCTTGACGGCGGGGGATGAGGCGGCGATCGAGCGCGTGCTGCACGTCCTCCTCGAGCTGCGTGCCGTCATGCGTGCAAAGCAGACGGGCGAAGCCCTGCCGGAAGGCCTCACGCACGATATTGAAACCTATGAGGCGATGTACCGCCTGCTCGGCGTTGCAAAGCGCCGCGACCGCTTCAATATCCCCGCGGGGCTTCAGGATGTCACGCATGAAAAGCTGCGCGAGCTGCAAGGCGCGGTTGGCTATGCATGTCCCGGAGGCTGCTGCTGATGGAGCCTGTCAACCGCATCCGCAATGAGCTGCTTCTTGCGGCATATCTCTTTGAATATCCGTCTGCCGCATGGTGGGAGAGTGTTCCGGCATGTGCTGCTGCTGCCTCGGAGATCGAGCGTCCCCAATCGCGTGCAGTGTTTGAGGAATTCTTTGACTATATACAGGAGAGCAGCCAAGGAGAGTTCGAGGATGCCTATGTGCGCGCCTTTGACTTCTCGCAGAATACGAACCTCTATCTCACAACGCATAACCGCACGGATTTTGGCAAACAGTCCGAGGAACTGCTGCGCTACAAGCAGCTCTTTCTCGACAGCGGTTTTGACCTCCAGAACGAACTGCCGGACTATCTGCCTGCGCTCTTAGAGCTTGCCTCGGCGGTATCTGAGCCACAGGCGGTGCACATCCTAACGGAGGTGCGGCCAAAGCTCGAACTTTTGCGTGACCGTCTCATCGAGGCGAAACTGCCGTATGCGTTTCTCCTTGATGTCGTGCTTACGGAGGCATCCGCTCTCGAAGGGAGGACAGCATAATGAAACAATTCATATGGGGCGTGCTCCCCTACATCGCATTCACGTTTCTCATCGTGGGGACGATCGTGCGCTACACCGTCTTTGAGCGGAACTGGACAACGAAGTCCAGTCAGTTCCTCTCCAAGAGCGACCTGAAGATCGCGGGGCCGATGTTCCACCTCGGGCTTGTCATGGCGCTCGGCGGGCACATCATCGGCGTGCTCATTCCGAAGTTCATGACCGAGGCGGCGGGCATCAATGAACATCTCTATCACATCATTGCTCTCGGCGGGGGCGTACCCGCAGGGATTCTTTTCTTCGGGGGGTTCATCCTGCTGCTCATTCGCCGCTTCGGCAAGGATCGGATGGCCGTCAATACCTCTTGCATGGACAGGTGGATTTATCTCTTCCTCTTTCTCGCCATCTTTACGGGCTGTGCATCCACAACGCTGAACGCTGTGCAGGGCGGTTTTGATTACCGCGAAACAATTTCACCGTGGTTCCGCTCCCTTCTCATGCTCAGTCCTGAGATTGGCTATATGGAGAACGTGCCGCTTATGTTCCGTATCCATATGCTGGCGTGGATGGCGGTCGCGTTCCTCTTTCCGTTTACGCGCCTCGTCCACTGCCTCAGCGCACCGTTTGAGTACGTCGTGCGCAGTCCCATCATCTATCGGAAAAAGTAAAGGATTATTGCATAAAAAAGCCAGTCGTATGCTTAGCATACGACTGGCTTTTTTATGCAGTCAGCGCACTCTTTGGATCTGCTCTAAAATGAACGGGTCTTTGATTTTCCCGTCTTCGGCAAAGAGGATGATTTTTGACATGATTTCCGCAGTCTTTGGGTCCTCATCGAGGAACGGCAGGAAGAGGCGTCCGCGATGCTGACTGTGGACGGGCAGGACGTTTATCATCGCGCCTGCCTTCTGCTGTACAACGCCGCTGCCGAGGTGGACGGTGTAGTCGCCGAGCTTACCCGTGATATGCGCGTGCGTCCCCTCCAGCCTTACGTTTTCCAGTTTGAACAGCGGCAGGTTGAACGTTGCGATGGCGCGGCGCATCTCAATGGTCGAGTGGCTCGCCTCGGGATCGACGCCGCCGACGTGCGCAACGGAGACAACGAGGTCAACGTCACGCATGACCTCGGTAAAGATGAGGTCGGGGACGTTGTCTATCGGCAGTTTCTTAAACGTCTTTCGGTCGAAGAAATCCACCCATTCGAGTGTTGGTGCCTCAATATCGGCAGGAGAGAACCAGTCGGCAAGCGCATATATGCGTGCGATGATGTTCGCCTTGTAGTAAATCCGCTGTAGCCCCTCCTCACCGTCAACCACCCAGCGACGCGTCTTTAGAAGCGCGACGGTCTTGGCGGGCTGGATCTGATGCCCCGCGTAGCGCAGGCTGGCCTTTTTGCCGCGCTCATCCGCAGTCTTGACATACAGCTCGCGGAATACCTGCTTAAAGGGCTGTTTGATCTCACGCTCAAAGAGGTATGCTTGATACGCCGCCCATGTACCGCTCTCGTAGAGGTCGAGTGCGTGGGCGATTTTTAGCTCTGCATCTCCTGTCCTGCGACCTCTGTGCGCGTGCCGTCAGGCGCCATGAGTGCACCTCCCTCGTAGAAGCCGAGACCGTTCTCCGACTTGAATACGAGCACCTTTAAGAGCGGGGCAATGACGGGGTTGTTTTCCATTAGGCTCGCAACCTCATGCATAAGGAGCGGTGTGGCGTCCTCCATCGCCTCCTCAAGCATTTTCTTTGAACGGCTGTATTGCTCCCTAAGGTTCTTCTCTGCTTCCTTTAGCTCCAGAACGTAGGCATGTTTTTTGAGCTTTGCAGGAAGTGCCTTCAGCGGCTTGCCGTTTTTCGTGTAGGAAATGGATGCCTTGCCGTCCTCTGCGACGGAGAGCCACAGCTCTGTGCCCTCGATGGCCTTTGGTGTAAAGTGTGCGGAAAATTCTTGAATCAGTCTCGTCTCTGCCGTCCATACGAGACGCGTCACGTCGTCAAACCCGCAGTTGCGTGCAAGGTTCGACAGCCCGATTTCGACAGCTTTTGCTTCACTTGCGCGGCGCTGTGCGCCGAACTGTTTGCTCTCTTTGAGGAAATTTTGCAGGAATTTATAGCGTGCGAGCATATCCTTTTCCTTTGCACGCTTCATGGGGATCAGTCCATAGCTCATGACGAGGTCCTTGTTGCGTTTTGCCTTGATTTCCTTTTCGACCTCCGCCAGCTTCATCTTGCCGCGTACCGCATCGGCGAATTTGCGTGCCCGCGCGTGTTTTGCGCCGTCAGAGATGTATTTTGCACTCTCATAGAGGAGGTCAAAATGCGCTTTGCCAAGCTCTTTGTAGGCGGCGCGGAACCAGTCGATGTTAAACGCACCCGCCTTGAGATCCTCAATGGCAATCGGTGTGTACCGCGCGATGATGCCCTCCCTGTCCTTCGGGATGTCGCTCATATGCGCTTGGAAGTAACAGCAGCCGCTTGCCATGCCGCGCCAGCCGAGATGGGATTCGAGCAGTTCAATCCACTGCGGCGCATACATAGCGGTCTCGATGAGGCGCTGCTCCGTGATACCTGTCCCCACAAGCGCCGCCTTTAGATCTGCCGCCGTCTCATCCGTACGTGGATGGCAGACTTTCAGCAGGTGGCTCAGTGTCGATGCCTTTGCCTCGTTTGCGCCGTAGTACCAGCTCCCGCGGTCCAGCTTCAGCTTACCGAGCGCCTGAAGGATGCGCACGAGTGTTGGAATCCCTTCGACGCGCCGGATGCAGCTTACACAGCCCGAGTGTTTTGCAGGCGAGTCGCCGCGCCGCAGTTCTGCAAGGGTGATATAGTCAATGATTTTTTGCCCTTCCTCTTTGATAAAGGAAAGTGTGTCCTCTGTCTGAATTGCCTTGTATCCCAGATCATTCGGGTCGGGGAGCATCCCCCCTCGATAGCGCTCCAGGACGGATAGGCGGGTGCATTCTGTGCGCTGCTGTGCGAGGAGAGCGTCCTTGTCCACCGTCTCTGCCTGCCCACCGAGGAGCATCTGATAGAACACGTCCTTTTTCACCATGCCGAGGATCTGTGCCTTGGCGTGTTCGATCATGCCGATCATGCCCGCGTCAGGCTCTTGTTTCGTATGCAGGAGATGGGCTTCGAGCCGCTCCATCATGCGGTAACGCAGGGCGTAGGACGCTGCAAACTCTGCTTCGTCTGCGTAGAGCTGTGCGCCGTGCAGGGCGGTCTGCATAAGAGCGTTGTGGTGCATGATCTGCCGCGTTCTGCCTGAGCGCCACTGATTTTTGTACTCCACGAGGAACAGATTCTCGTCGAAACATTCATAGGCGCGGCTCATCAGGAGAAGCCCTGCGGCAAAGAGGAACGGCGCATTCTCCTGTGCATGTGTTTCGTAGAGCACGCGGACGAGGTCGCGTCCCGCACGCTCTCCGCCGTACCCTCCGCCAAAGTACTTCAGACCCTTTTCGGCAAGTGCGGCCGAGAAGGATGTCCGTGACTGTCCTGTTATGCGCTTCAGCGCCTTTTCAAAGTTCGCGTCCTCTGCTTTGGGCATCTTCAGCATGACGGCAAGCTGATAGAGTGTGACAAAGTCCTTGATTTCGCTCTGATAGAAATTCTCCCATACATCAGAGAGCGGATAGTATTTGATATGTTCGGGGGAAGCTTTCGCCCGCTCCGCGTCTACCCGTTCGTAAAAGCCTGCGGCAAGCGTCGTATCATCGCTCCTGTACCAACGTGCCTTGTACTCGTAGTCCTCGTGCTGCGTGTAGAGTACATTCAGTTTCTCTGTGATGGCGAGCAACTCCGCATCCGAGCGTGGGAATATGTCGGCAAGTGTGAGCGTGTTGACAACGTGAACCGTGTTTGTCGCCATGTCGTAACCATTTGCTGCGTTCTCCTTCTGCGCGCCAATGATGCGGCTGAGCAGACTGCGGATGCCGTTCTTTTTCTCAGTGTACTGGATGTCGATGGTGAAGTCCGGACGATATGAGGCATCGTAGAGCTCCTTTTCGCGTGCGTCCTCGCTCGCAGTGCCCGCCAGCTCGTCGATGAGCACCTGCTCGTCTGAGGTCGGCTCCTTGATGCCGTGCGCCAGCGCGAGCAGCTCCTTCTGCGAGGTGCGTCCGTCCGCCTTGCAGCGCAGCAGGAGGTCGAGCGCACCGAGGCGCTTGTTCACGTCTTTTTGCGTAAGGAGTTCCTCAATCGTTGCAAGGAGCGGCACATCCTCCTGTGTATAAAGCAGATCCAGTACCGCGCGGCGCACCTGCACCGTTTTGAGACGCAGCAGGGCAGCGAGATCTGCGCGGTGGTGCGGCACGAGATTTTGTTTCTTCATGATGCGCGTTGCTGTCTCAGGTGCCACGCGGAGGAGCTCGATGACTGCCGCTTCCTGCACCGCCGTCTTTGGCCTATCGAGCAGAAAGAGGGCAGCCCGCTGCCCCGTGTAGGAGAGGGGGAGGACGGGCGCAACGCGGTCTGTTAGTGCGCCGTCTGCAGAGAGCGCGGCGAGGACCATAGCTCTTGCAAGTGCACACTTCGTGAGGGTCACCCCGTACCACGGGAAGATGCACGGACGATATTCTATTTCCTTGCGTTTCATCTGTTCCATTGCACGTGCGCAGAGGTCAAAGAATGCGATGGCTTCCTGTTTGTCCTTAAAATACACTGCAGCGTCGAAGTCTTGGGCAAAATTTTCCGGCTCGGGCATGTAGAAATTTCCCGTTATATAGGGCAGATAGCAGGCAATCCTCTGCATTGCATCTGCATCGAGTGTGCCGTCTGCAATCTGCGCGAGCACGCGCTTTGCGATATGCCGCTCATATGTCTCATCCTGCACCGCTCTGAGAACGTACGAGACGAGCAGGACAGAGTGCGGTCTGCCGTCTGTGAGGATCTGCTCCATGCCCGCCATCAGCTCCGTGAGATCGCAGCTCCCCTTGTACCAAAGCCCGACCATCGCCTCCATGTTGTCTGCGCTGCGGAGCAGTATATCCGCTTCCTGCGGGTCGCGCAGCACGCGCAGCATGAGTGCAAGCTGTTTTTTGTCTATGCGGTCCGCATAGTCGCCGCCGATGCCGATGGTCGTTGCAATCGCGCGGCGTATGGACGAGAAGCGGATCAGATTGTGCTCCTCAATAATGCCCATCATATAGACGAAATGTTCCTGCCGTCCGCAGTCCATCGTCTCACAGATGGCCTGCCGCAGTCCCTCCTGTAGTTTGCCGGCGAGCAGGAGCTTTCCGACGAGTTCGACCAGCTCCGTGCGATTCGACTTGAAAATGGCGCACAGCACATCATAGGTGAGCACGTTCGTATTGTTCTCGCTGACGAGCATATCATGGACGATGGAGAGCACTTCCTCATCGCCGCGATCGAGCCAGACGGCAAGCTGTTCGGGTGGGAGAGGGGCGCGTTTCGATGATCCCTCACGCAACAGCCGGGGCACGCGCATCTCCTCGCAGTGCTGGAGAATCAAGTCCTCTGCGAGTTTCCAGATCTTTACCGCGTGCTGATGGTAGTCGCGCGAACGAATCAGTCGGCGATAATAGCCCATGGTATATGGGGAGTTGACAAGATGCTGCGCGATGTCCACGAGATCCTCGCGCAGTGCCGCTCCCATCATCAGATCAAGGACGGGATAGAGCGCGGGCGGCAGCACATCCTCTGCAGTGCATATCTTGCCGCGCCTCTCCTGCCTAAAATGTATCGCGATGCGCGTCCAGTCATAGTCGGGGTCACCATCCCTATCTTGATAGAAAAAGAGTGCATCGAGCAGCTTTTTTCCCTGCGCATCGAGCGATTTGCGCCCTGCCTTTAAGGTTTTAAGATAGGCGGTCAGCTGATCTTCGGACAAACGGTAGTTGATCATCTCTTTCCTCCTCGATTATTACCACATGCGGCCCGCCAGCATTGTCAGGCGGACAAAGGTGATTTCGTCGTTTTCTTTGAGATGGACGGGGGCGCTGAGTGCATCCTCCAGTTCCTCTCCATTGACAAAAATCCGATAGATGCCGTCCACAAAGCACTGGTGTGCATTTTCTACTGCTGCAGCAAGATCCTGCACCTTCCCATTGTAGTCTGTGCCAAATGCGATTTTCCCCGCCGCGGCACCATCAGAAATCTGTGCATTTGTCAGATAGGTGAGTGCCGTCTCCCCTGCCTCTGCCCGTGCATTGAACCGTGCAACCTCTGCCGTGACGAACGCTGTAATCAGCGCGCCGACATCGCGGACTTCGCCGATCTCATAGGGGTGCGTCTCAATTGCATTTTTGCGTCTCCCCATGTGTTTTACATTGACTTGTACCTGCATACTGCCCCCTTGTTCGTTTGGTAAGAGAGATTCTCTGATATATCTTTCTTATCATACTATAAGCCAACACTTCATACAATACATTGTTTCTCTGTAAAATAGGCGCTATGCCAGATGTTGTGGAGCGTATGAATGTAGCACGCCCATAAATTGTACGCCGAAAAAAACTTGTCAGCTATTTGAACTTTGTGATAAAATGAACAAAGTCGCGTGCGGCGTCAGTTTATGGCGCTGCGCACAAATCCAACCCACAAAGGAGGCGCCTCTATGGAAACGTTGGCTGGGATTATTTTTGTTGTCATGTACATGGTGATTGTGTCGGAGAAGATTCACCGCACAGTTGCAGCGATGATCGGCGCAGTACTGATGATGCTGCTCGGGATCCTCTCACAGGAGACGGCGCTGCACCATGTGGACTTTGAAACGCTGGGGCTTCTCGTCGGTATGATGGTGCTCGTTGGTGTGACGAAGGAGACAGGGCTTTTTGATTATGTGGCCATTAAGGCGGCAAAATCTGCCAAGGCAGAGCCGCGCCGCATCCTCATCTATCTCTGTATCATCACGGCGGTGTTTTCCGCTTTTCTCGATAATGTGACAACCGTGCTGCTCATGGTGCCGGTGACTTTTAGCATCACCAGTAGTCTAAAGATTGACCCCATGCCCTACCTCCTCACGCAGATCATCGCCTCGAACGTCGGCGGCACGGCGACGCTCATCGGTGACCCGCCGAACATCATGATCGGCAGCGCGGTCAAAGAGCTTACCTTTGTCATGTTCATCGAGCATCTTGCACCGATTGCTGTCATCTGTCTGGTGATCGTGCTCTTTATCATGAACATCCTCTATCGGAAACAGCTCGTGACGGAGCCGGCGCTGCAAGAGCAGCTCATGCAGATGGATGAGCGCGCAGCGATTACAGATGCAAAGCTATTAAAGCGCGCCCTGTTCGTCCTCGGTATTACGATTCTCGGCTTTTTTACACATTCGTTTACCCATATCGAATCGTCCCTCATCGCGCTTACGGGCGGCTTCTTGTTGCTGCTCCTTGCCGGTGGCAGTGAGCATCTTGTGGAAAAGGCGATGCACGCGGTGGAGTGGCCGACGATTTTCTTCTTTATCGGGCTCTTTATCGCTGTCGGTGGACTGATTGAGGTTGGCATTATCGCACAGCTTGCAGAGACGGCGGTTGAGGCAACGGGCGGAGATCTTGCAGCAACGTCGCTGCTGATTCTCTGGATGAGCGCACTCGTTTCCTCCATATTGGATAATATCCCGTTTGTGGCAACGATGATTCCGCTCATTCAAGGCATGGGCGCGATGGGGATCGAGAACTTGGAGCCACTCTGGTGGTCGCTCGCACTTGGGGCGTGTCTTGGGGGCAACGGCACACTTGTCGGGGCTTCGGCAAACCTCATCGTTGCAGGACTCGCGGCTGAGCGCGGCATACACATCAGCTTTATCCGGTACTTTAAGGTCGGCTTCCCGCTGATGCTGCTGACGATTGTGCTCTCAACGGTGTACGTTTATCTGCGTTATCTCCTATAAAAGGGACCATACGCCCGGCAGGAAAATTCTCCGTGCGGGGCGAATAAATCAAAATAGAAATCGGCGGCGCCATTTCGGCGCCTTTTTTATTAGGAAGCACCGATAAACGCAGCACCGCCATCTTGCCGTATCTTTTTTGTCCGCTTTTCGTTGGTAAATCGGACGTATCTATGCCAATAAGATGGCCTTCATTTTATCGGTGATTCCTTACTTTATGTATTGGGGGAGCACTATGTTTATTCTTGCATCTGCCTCACCGCGCCGTCGGGCGCTGCTTCGTCAAATCGGTGCACGCTTTGTCTCGGTTCCCAGTGGTGCCACAGAGGAGCTGAAGGAGTATGTTCCCAATGATACTGTGCTGCGCAATGCGCTCCTGAAGGCGCGCACCGTTGCCGCTGAGTACCCAGAGCATGCTGTGCTCGGGGCAGATACAGCGATCGTGGTGAACCGTATGGCGTTTGGAAAGCCCAAGGATGCAGCAGATGCGCGGCGTATGCTCAGCGTCCTTGCAGGACGTGAGCACGTGGTGATGACGGGGATCGCTTGGGTCGTTGGCGAACATGCGTATACGGCGATTGCAGAGACGAAGGTGCACTTTGCACCCATGACCGATGCGGAGATCGCACGCTATGTGGCATCGGGTGAGCCGATGGGCAAGGCAGGCGGCTATGCGATACAAGGACAGGCAGCCATGTATATCAGGGAGATTCACGGCTCGTTTTCGAATGTGGTGGGGCTGCCGCTTTATAGAGTTACAGCGCTCGCGAAAGAGGCCGGGGTTTGCCTCAACGACAATGAACCTGCATGATCTGCCGACAGGAGA
Organism: uncultured Selenomonas sp.; assembly: GCA_938045435.1. Taxonomy (GTDB): domain Bacteria; phylum Bacillota; class Negativicutes; order Selenomonadales; family Selenomonadaceae; genus Centipeda. Next base: position 10,557 of record CALIBA010000051.1, on the reverse strand, counting down.
GCTGCCGCGGGAGCGCCTTATCGCCTGCGGTGCGGCAGCCCTTAGCGATGCGGAGCTGCTCGCGATTCTCCTGCGGACGGGGCGGCGCGGGGAGCATGTGCTCGATCTTGCACGCGGCGTCTTAGGGCAGTTCAAGGAAACAGGGCTGTCAGAGCTGCTGCGTATGCCGCCGCAGGAGTTTGCGCGGATTCCTGGCATCGGCACGGCAAAGGCGGCAACGGTGCTCGCTGCACTCGAATTGGGGCGCCGCGTACTTGCCGCAGAAAAAATACCCAAACGTGTTGCCGGGGCGCAGGATGTCGCTGATGTACTTATGCCGCGCTATCGCTTTGCGAAAAAAGAATGCATGCTCGTACTCTCGCTGAGTGCGAAGAATGAGATCATCACGACGGCGGAAGTCTCAACGGGAACGCTCACGAATACGCTCGTCCATGCGCGCGAAGTATTTGAGCCTGCCATTCGCTGCGGTGCGGCTCATATCATCCTGGCGCACAACCATCCGAGCGGCGATCCTGCGCCGAGCGGCGAGGATTACAAGGTGACACGCGCAATGAAAGAGGCGGGCAATGTGCTCGGCATCCCGCTCACGGATCATGTGATCATCGGGGATGGGGCTTATTTCAGCTTTGAAGAGCATGGACAGCTTTGATATGCGGCATGAAAAAGAAATTTTAGAGGGAAAAAGGATTTTCTGTGCCAATCATCGAAATATACAGATATAAATTCATATATGGCGTGAGCTGCAGAGCGGCATCATGGGGCATTGGAAGCTGATTGGGGGGATTGCAATGAGCAGGATTCAGCGGATTCTTGTTCCCGTCGATGGTTCGGTGAATGGGTGCAAGGCTGTGGATGAGGCACTTTTTTTTGCGCAGAAATGCAATGCCGAGATTGACTTTGTCTATGTGGCGAGCAACATCAACAAGGATATTCCGAGCCATATCGTCTTTGACCGGATATGGGAGAAGATTCCGGCGGATATGAAGGCACGTAAGCATGTCAAATCCGGGAATATCGCCAAGACGATTCTCGCGGTCGCAGACGAGCAGCAGAGCGATATGATCATCATGGGCAGCCGAGGACTTGGACTGCTCCGGGGCGTTCTCATCGGCAGCGTCAGTCAAAAGGTCGTGGAGGAATCGAAGATCCCCGTGATGGTGATTAAATAGGGGGTGTCTTTCGTGACGGTTCGGGAGCGCACCGAAGCAATCGAGGAGGAGATCCTCTCGCCGCTTGCTGCGCGCAGCCGTGCCGCGCAGCGCAGTCATCCGATGGAGGAGTGTCCCTTTCGCACAAAGTTCCAACGCGACCGCGACCGCATCCTCCATTCCAAATCATTTCGGCGCCTCAAGCATAAGACGCAGGTTTACATCGTCGCGGGCGACCACTATCGTACGCGTATGACGCACAGTCTCGAAGTCGCGCAGATCTCGCGCACGATAGCCCGCGGGCTGCGCCTCAACGAGGATCTGACCGAAGCGATTGCACTCGGTCATGACGTGGGGCACACGCCGTTCGGACATGCGGGCGAGGCGGTCATGGAGGAGCTGACAGGGCATTTTTCCCACAACGAGCAGAGTCTGCGCATGGTCGAGATCCTAGAGCGCGGTGGTCAGGGGCTGAACCTCACAGGCCCCGTAAAAGACGGCATCTTGAACCATACGGGAAAGGGGATGCCGAGCACCTTTGAGGGGCGGATTGTCCGCATCGCCGACCGCATTGCCTACCTCTGCCACGACTATGACGACAGTCTGCGCGCGGGGCTGCTTGCGCCCAAAGAGCTGCCCAAAGAGGTACGCGAGGCGTTTGGCACAGATACATCCGCGATGATTACGAGCATGGTCTCAGACATGATTGTCACATCCGGCGCACGTGGCGATGCGGCACTCTCAGCGAATGTACAGACCGTGATGGATATATTCCGCAGCTTTATGTTCGAGCGCATCTACCATTCAAAAACCCTTGCGCACGAGCGCGAACAGGCGGGCTTTGTCCTGCGCGCCCTCGTTGCGCATTTTATGAAGGCATTTGATGCACTGCCGGCGGAATTTGTTGCGCGTGCCGCGCGTTGGGGGCGGGAGCAGTGTGTTGTTGACTATGTGGCGGGGCTGACGGACAGCTTTGCCGTTGCCCTCTTTCATGAGATTTTTGTACCGCCGGTTCATCAGATGACGATTCAGCCGATTTAGCAGATTAGGGCATGGGATCTTGTTTCAAAGAAGATCTTGCCGCGTCCTTTCCGTTGCTGTATAAGGAGAAATAAACCTATGCGTGACCCGAGGATGGATGCTTTTGTGCAGCAGGTACGTGCGCAGACCGACATCCTCGCCGTCGTGCAGGGGTATGTCCCCCTAAAGCGCAAGGGAAACCGCTACTGGGGATGCTGTCCCTTTCATCAAGAAAAGACACCGTCGTTTTCCGTCGTGCCTGCCGACGGATTTTTCTACTGTTTTGGGTGCCATGCGGGGGGGGATGCGTTTAAGTTCATCTCACTCATGGAGCATATCACGCCCTTTGAGGCGATTCAGAGGCAGGCAGAGCAGCTCGGGATTCCGAGCCCCGCGCGCAGCAGCGACCCGCATGAGGAGGAGCGCCTGCGCATGATGGATGATCTGCGCCGCGTGAATGCACTCGCACGGGATTTTTTTCACAGCTGTCTTACGGTGACACCCTATGGGGCAGCGGGGAAGGAGTATCTCATGGGGCGCGGCATCACGGATGCGGCGGTGGAACGCTATGGGTTTGGTTTTGCGCCAGACGCATGGTCAAAGCTTTCCGATGCGTTCCTGCGGCGCGGCATATCAGAAAAACTCCTTGTCACGGCGGGGCTTTCTGCCCTGCGTGAGCACGGCGGCGGGTTATATGACCGCTTTCGTGGTCGTGTCATCATCCCCATCGCGGATGTGCGTGGGCGCATTGTCGGATTTGGCGGACGTGCGCTTGGGGACGTCATGCCGAAATATCTCAATACAGCGGAGACGCCCATCTTTAACAAGCGAAAGCTCCTCTTTGGTCTTGACCGCGCCCATCGTGCGATTGTACGCGAGGACTGCGCCATCGTCGTCGAGGGGTATATGGATGCCATCGCTGCATGGGAGGCGGGGGTGCTGAATGTTGTTGCAACGCTCGGCACGTCCTTTACGAGCGATCATGCGGCGCTTCTCCTGCGCCGTGCACCACGTATTATCTTTTGCTATGACAGTGATGCGGCAGGGCAGGAGGCGACATTGCGCGCACTTGCAGCAGTGCGCGGGCGTGCAGCGGAGGTGCGTGTGCTCGTACTGCCCGATGGCAAGGATCCCGATGAATACATTCGTGCCCACGGGGCGGAGGCATTCCGTGCGCTCACTGCTGCGGCGCTGCCCGTGCCGGAGTACCATCTGCGCCGCGTGCTCGCCCAGTGCGAGCGCGGCACGGCAGAGGGACAGCGCGCCGCCCTCACGGCCATGCTGCCCGTCCTCCAAGAGATCACAGATGCAGTGACGCGCAGCGCCTATGTGCGACAGCTCGCGCGGGAGCTTTTTCTCGATGAGGGGCTGATTACGGATGCACTGCGGCGCTTTCGGCCGCAGGAGACACAGCAAACACAGAGCACTGCGGCATCTGCCGCACAGCCACACCGCATGGACAGTGCCGTGCGCCGCGCAGCACGCGGATTGATTTTCGCGCTTTGGCAGGATGAGGGGATACTCGAAAAGATTTCAGAAGCAGCACCGCTTTCAGAATTTCCAGATAGTCTTTTTCGTATGATTTTTGAGACCGCTGCGGCGCATATCACAGCCGGCGGGACGCTCGATGCCGCATTCATCGCGGGGCTGGATGCCGCAGCGGGGGCAGAGATCTCCCGTGCGCTCGTCGAGGAGGGGCGCCCTGCCACAGAGGAGGCACTGCGCACGGTGCGCCATGCCCATCTCACGGCACAGCTCGAACGGCACACCCGTCTGGCAGAAGAGATGCTGCAAGAAGGAAAAGCCGCATATATTGACGAATTAAATGAAGTGAAGAAAATTCAGGATGAAATTATGCGTATAGACACGGATTAATACACTATTTTACTTATATTTTCGTTTAGATTACAGCGATTTGATACGATATATTTTGTGATAATTTATATTAAAAAGAAATTCCGCTTTGAAAGGAGGGGGCTTTATGCAAAATACAGCAGCACGAGTTGAAAGAATTGAAAGAAAAGAACATGAGATCAAGCAGATTGATGTATTGCTTGCACGGAGCAAACGCAACGGCGGCCTGCTCACATACGATGAACTGATCGAAGCACTGAATATAAAAGAAATCACACCTGACGATATGGATCATATATACCAAAAGCTCAATGATGAGGGCATTGCCATCATCGACGATGCGGCAGCTGCCTCTGGAGGGGACGCAGAAGGAGAGGACAAGGAAGATGCGGCAGATGTACTTGAGGTGCCTGAGGGTGTCGCACTCGATGATCCCGTCCGTATGTACCTCAAGGAAATTGGACGCGTTCCGCTGCTGACAGCCGAGGAGGAGGTTGCGCTCGCACGCCGCATGGAGGCAGGAGATCTTTCTGCGCGGCGGCGCTTAGAGGAGGCGAATCTACGTCTCGTCGTGAGCATTGCAAAGCGCTATGTTGGGCGCGGGATGCTCTTTCTCGACCTCATTCAGGAGGGCAATCTCGGCCTCTTAAAGGCGGTCGAGAAATTCGATTACAGCAAGGGCTATAAATTCAGTACCTATGCAACATGGTGGATCCGCCAAGCCATTACACGCGCGATTGCCGACCAAGCACGCACCATCCGCATCCCTGTTCATATGGTAGAAACCATCAATAAACTCGTGCGCGTGTCGCGCCAGCTTTTGCAGGAAAATGGACACGACCCAAGTCCCGAGGAACTCGCCAAGGAGATGGGGCTGAGTACCCCGCGCGTGCGCGAGATTATGAAAATCGCGCAGGAACCAGTGTCGCTCGAAACGCCGATTGGCGAAGAGGAGGACTCCCATCTGGGCGACTTCATCGAGGATGAAGCGGCGCTCGATCCTGCCGATGCCGCCTCTATGATGTTGCTCAAAGAGCAGATTGCCAGCGTTCTAAAGACCCTTTCCACACGTGAAGCCGATGTGCTGCGTCTGCGCTTTGGGCTGGAGGATGGGCGGGCGCGCACACTTGAGGAAGTTGGGCAGAACTTCGGCGTGACGCGTGAGCGCATCCGACAGATCGAGGCGAAGGCGCTCAGGAAGCTGCGGCATCCCGTGCGTCTGCGCAAGCTGCAGGGGAACTTTGACCTATAGCTTGTAGCGTTGCAGCAAGAGTAAATCCGTATGGTTTCAGTGGATACCGTTGACAGGAGGGCAGTGTTATGGCAAAGGGGGCGGAGCAGAGGACGACAGGCAGCGCCGAAATTATAGACAGACTGCTTTGCAAAGGGAAGGCAAACGGCGGCACGCTGACCTATGCTGAACTCATCGACGCACTGCAAACACAGGACATGTCTCCCGATGAAATGGACGATATGTATGAGCGGTTCAGCAAAGAGGGCGTTGACATCATTGACGACCAGCCGGCAGCGGTGGAGCCTGTCGAGGAGGAGACTGCCGAAAAGGAGGAGGAACCGGAGATTGATCTGTCTGTTCCCGAGGGGGTCAGTCTCGATGATCCCGTCCGCATGTACCTTAAGGAAATCGGTCACGTTGCCCTCCTCACGGCAGAGGAGGAAGTCGAACTCGCAAAGCGGATGGAAGCGGGCGATGAGCGTGCGCGTCACCGCCTTGAGGAGGCAAATCTGCGCCTCGTTGTGAGCATCGCCAAGCGCTATGTCGGACGTGGGATGCTCTTTCTCGACCTCATTCAGGAGGGCAATCTCGGGCTCTTAAAGGCTGTCGAGAAATTTGACTACAACAAGGGGTATAAGTTCAGCACCTACGCGACGTGGTGGATCCGCCAAGCCATTACGCGTGCCATTGCCGACCAAGCGCGCACCATCCGCATCCCTGTCCATATGGTAGAGACCATCAATAAACTCGTGCGCATTTCCCGCCAACTTTTGCAGGAACTTGGACGCGATCCCAAACCGGAGGAGATTGCAGAGAAGATGGGGCTGAGTGTATCGCGTGTGCATGAGATTATGAAGATTGCACAGGAACCGGTATCGCTCGAAACGCCGATTGGTGAGGAGGAAGACTCCCATCTGGGCGACTTCATCGAGGATGAGGCGGCGCCTGCCCCTGCGGAGGCGGCCTCCTTTATGCTCCTGCGCGAACAGCTTGAAGAGGTGCTCGAAACACTGACCCCGCGCGAGAAAAACGTTCTGCGTCTGCGCTTTGGGCTGGAGGACGGCAGGTCGCGCACACTCGAAGAGGTCGGACAGAGCTTTGGCGTCACGCGTGAGCGCATCCGCCAGATTGAGGCAAAGGCCCTGCGTAAACTCCGCCACCCGAGCCGCAGCAAGGTACTGCGAGACTTCTTGGAGTAAATGATACAAAAAGCATTGACAATGATTCATCCTGGTGCTAGGATAATGGTGCAGGAGATCCTGCGGCAGGGATGAGAAAAGAAGTGGCACCATGTCCGGCACATATCTGGTGGTATCTTATATATTCCTTTCACAGAGATCTTTCGTGTTGTCTGTTTCGCCTGATTTCACATCATGGATGTGAAGCCAGGCGTTTTTTCATTGTGCTAGGAGGTTCTTCTATGTCAGTCAATCAAGGGAAAGTCGTCATCATCGGGACGAGCAACGTCGGTTCTGCCGTACTCAACAAAATTGCAGACTTTCAGCTTGCCTCAGAAATCGCGCTGATTGATCTCAATATGGATTTGGCACGTGGTGAGGCGCTCGATACAAGTCATGCCATGTCCTCGCCATACAGCACCAACATCAAAATACATCCCGGTACCTACGAGGACTGTCGGGATGCCGCGTTTATCGTCATTACGGCAGGGCCGTCCATTCTGCCGGGAGAAACGCCCGACCGCCTAAGGCTTGCCAGTACAAATACGAAGATCATGCGCTCCATCTTTGGTGAAATCGTGAAATATACAAAAGAAGCCATGATTATCATGATTACCAACCCGCTCGATGTTGCGACCTATGTCGTCTCAACCGAGTTCGATTACCCGCGGGCAAAGATTCTCGGTACCGGCACAATGCTGGAGACCTATCGGTTCCGCTACATTCTCGCACAACACTACGACATGGATCCCAAAAACATCCATGGGTATGTTCTCGGTGAGCATGGGAACGATGCCTTTGTCGCGTGGTCCACTGTCAACTGTGCGGGGCTTGGCATCGACCATCTCGACGAGTACTTCCACTTTGAGAAAAAACTCGACCGCCAGGATGTCGAACGGGGGCTCATCCAAACCGCCTACGATGTCATCAACCTCAAGGGCTTCACGAATACAGGCATTGCAATGGTCGCCTGCCGCTTCATCAAGGCGATTCTCTACAACGAGCATACCATCCTGCCCTGTTCGGCGGTTCTTGAGGGTGAATACGGGATGCGGGGCGTGGCGCTCTCGATCCCGCGCATGATTAGCAGGGACGGCATTGTGCGTTCCTTTGAAGTACGTCTGCCAAAAGACGAAATGGAAAAATTGCAGGGGGCGGAAAGGAGTGTCCGCAGCGCCCTCGATGGCGCGGGCGTGCAGTAAATCGGCACAGCACAAATAAGGAGAGCCGCATCAGCTCAAATGCAGCTGATGCGGCTCTCCTATTTAGATATGCAGCGTGTGCACTAAGGACTTAGGCAAGCATGGACTTGAGGAACCAGATTTGCTTTGCATAGTTTTGGATGTGATCCTCCATCATATTTGTCACACCAAAGACATCTTCCTTGTCTGCAAGGGCACGGATGGAGGCTGCCTGGTCACGCAGCGTCTCAAGATCGGCGAGGGCAGTCTGAAGTGCCTGCTTCTGATCCACCTTGCTATCCGGCAGCTCTTTGATCGTTGCGTGGGCAAGATACTCCTTCAGGCTGGCAATCGGCTGCTCACCACACATCTTGAGGATCTCGGCACTCTCATCAAGCACATCTGCGAACGAATCGTAGAGTGACTCAAGATACTCATGCACTGCCTTGAACTGCGAGCCGACGACGTTCCAGTGGAGATTGTGCAGCTTAATATAACCAACACCAATATTTGCAATATAACCATTCAGCGCATTTGTCAGATCCTTATTCATAAGTAAAACCCCTTTCATATGATAGAACTCCTGCGGATATTTTCATATCTGCGTTATGTAAGTCATTATACCTAGCTGTAATTTATTTGTCAATAGTAATTATTAAATATATAAAGTTTTATCAAAGAGAGAAAGAGAGAATCGCTCTATTGACAGGCTAAAAAAATACAGATAATATGGACGCACTGAGTATGCAGTATTTGAGAGAAAAGGGGCATATTTATGAGCAGCCAGAATTATCATTTTGAAACCCTGCAAGTACACGTGGGGCAGGAGCAGCCGGATCCGGTGACGGATGCCCGCGCCGTCCCCATCTACCAGAACGCGGCGTATGTATTTCACAGTGCACAGCATGCGGCCGACCGTTTCGCCCTGCGCGATGCCGGAAATATCTACGGCAGGCTTATGAACCCCACGCAGGAGGTCTTTGAAAAACGCATCGCAGCGCTTGAAGGAGGTGCCGCGGCACTTGCCTTTGCTTCAGGAGCAGCCGCCGTTACAGCGGCGATACAGAGCCTCGCCCATGTGGGGGATCACATCGTTTCCCAGCAGACCATCTATGGCGGCTCGTTCAACCTCTTTGCCCACACCATGAAAGATTGGGGCATCAGCGTGAGCTTTGTGGACCCAAAGGCGGGCCTTCAAGCATTTGAGGATGCCATTCGGGAAAATACCAAGTGCATTTATATCGAAACCGTCGGGAATCCGAATGCAGACTTGATTGATATTGAAGCCGTCGCGGAAATTGCACATCGGCACGGGCTTCCCGTCGTCATTGACAATACCTTTGCAACGCCCTATCTTCTGCGCCCGATTGAACATGGGGCTGACATCGTCGTGCATTCGGCGACGAAATTCCTCGGCGGGCATGGTGCGGGGCTTGGCGGCATCATCGTTGACAGCGGAAAATTTGACTGGCGGGCATCGGGGCGGTTCCCGCATCTCACAGAGCCGAATGCCAGCTATCACGGTGTCAGTTTTGTCGATGCACTCGGCGCCTGCGCGTTCATTATCTACGTCCGCGCACTCATCCTGCGTGATACAGGGGCGACCATTTCCCCGTACAATGCGTTTCACTTCATCCATGGGCTTGAGACGCTTTCCCTGCGCGTGGAACGCCATGTGGAAAACGCACTGAAAATTGTCGATTTTCTCGCGCAGCACGCGAACGTCGCAAAGGTCAACCATCCCTCCCTCGTGAGCCATCCCGACCACGCGATCTACAAGCGTTACTTCCCGCAGGGCGGCATTTCCATCTTTACCTTTGATGTGAAGGGGGGACGTGATGAGGCATTCCGCTTCATCGACAGTCTGAGACTCTTTTCTGTCGTTGCCAATGTCGCGGACGTGAAGTCGCTCGTCATTCATCCCGCAACGACCACGCATTCCCAGATGAGCGAAGCAGAGCTTGCCGCCTCCGGCATCGGACAGGGGACGGTGCGTCTTTCCGTTGGCATTGAGCACATCGACGACCTCCTTGCCGATCTTGGAACGGCGCTTGCGGCAATTGTAGTATAAAGTAAAAACGCCTCTTTGTTCAATGCTGTGGAGAGCGTGCCGCAATAGAAAAATCATCAAATGATATTCAATGCAATACACCTTGACGCATTGCTGTGGTGGATGGCTGCTCTAAAAAATCCCTTGCCAATAGACACTGCCTATGCTATAATGCTTCGTGTCGCGTAAAGCGTAAATGGAGAGGTGTCCGAGTGGTCGAAGGTGCTTGACTCGAAATCAAGTGCAGTGATGAGCTGCCGTGGGTTCGAATCCCACCCTCTCTGCCAGTAAAATCAAGGCTTCCGGGGCTTTTGCCCGGAAGCCTTTTTCTGTTCTATTTTTATTTTTGACAGCCTAGCTGTCATGTAGAATCGTTTTCTTCACACTTGACTGTTTTGAACAGTGGAATATATAATAGACACAGAAAAGGTGCTGTCGTGTAAACGGTCAGCCCCAGTTAGATCTGAGCCGAGAAAATTCCGCTTAAATAAAGTTCATGGAAGCACTTGCAATCTTGCAGGTGCTTTTTCATGCATTCCGAGGTGTTCGACAGGGCATTTTTGGCAAGACGATGCCTTCCGTTCGCAACAAATACTCCTTTTTGTCAAGTCCGCCCGCATAGCCCGTCAAACTGCCATCGCTGCCGATGACTCTGTGACAGGGGATGATGATGGAGATGGGGTTGCGCCCTACGGCTCCACCGACCGCTTGCGCGGACATACGCTTTCCGGTGTCTTGTTCGAGGCGTTTTGCAATCGCCCCGTAGGTCGTCGTCGTGCCGTATGGAATCGTGCGCAGGATCTCCCATACCGACTGTTGGAACGCGGTACCCGCTGGCGCTCTTTGCGGGTGATATAGTAGCCCCTGAGAAATTTCCTCAGTTACAAATTGA
>CALIBA010000050.1 GCA_938045435.1 uncultured Selenomonas sp. | reverse complement strand
AAGTCCACGGTGCCGTCCTCATCGACCACCTCACGGGTTTCAAGACGCAGTGCATGTGTCTGATTCCGTACAGCAAGTTTATAGGTATATCCCGGATAAAAGGACATACTATATATGGCATCCCGTGCATGACCGCCAAAGACGGCAGGTAAATTGCCATCAATGTCAGGGGCTGCTGGGAAACCGCATAGATGGCCCAACGTTGGATAGATGTCTGTAATACTCGTGAGTTCGTCCGTGACAATACCTTGCGGGACCCCTGCGCCGCGGATCATCCATGCTGCACTTGTGGAGTTCTCCCCCAATACATCGAGATCCTCATTTTGCGGGCGCGGTGTAAAGATGGAATTGCCGTGATCAGAGTAGAGATTAATAATGTATTCCTCATCGGAATAACGCTCTTCGATATAAGAGAGCAGCGTCCCGATGCTGTGATCCAAATGTCGCAGCTCCGCCCAGAAGTGCTGTTTATAGAGTTCAAAGTCCGGCAGGTGTACACTTGTCGTAGCACGCTCCCATTTGAAAAACCGATCAGAAAGAGCCACATGCGTCTCTACTTCCGGCGCAAATCTAAAGCCCATTGCATCCCAAGGATGCACATCGACAACATGGATGAAAAGAAACTGATCCGTCTCCCGAAACGCCTCGATCTGGCGCATGACGCGCTCGACAGCTACAAAGCAGGGCAGTTCCCATGATGTCACAATGATCCGATCATAGCCGCGCATGGCGCCGCTGTACATGCTCCCCCCGCCGGACATTGGTGCAACGCAGTAGTAGCCGAGATCCTTCATACATTCTGAGAGGGTTAAAAAGTCTGAGGGCAGCTCATGGCTGTCCTGTTCATTGAACACCTGTATATGGTGCGGATAGCACCCCGTCTCTATGGCCGGCAGCGCTGGGTACGTATACTCTGATGTCGAAAAATGTTGATTAAATATCACGCCGCGCGAAAAGAACGCTGCAATGCGCGGCATACAGCTTGGAAAATGTGAACGTACAACAGCCCATGAAAGGGCATCGACAAGGATATTAAACACGAGTTTTTTGCGCTGCGGACTGTGGCCCAGCAGAATGGGCGTTCCCACCACATAAGGAGCATCCCCCTGTGGGGTTAATGTTGCACTTTCATGAAGCCTAAAATAGCTGAATGCCCATTTGCCAAGATAGGCCCAACGCTCAAGTGAGGCAGTCTCGATACAAAGTTCCTGTCCTGGTTCCGTCCCTGCCACCGGAACGATGACCTCCCGCCCCTGCGGTACCTCGATCCGCGTTGCTATGCAGACTTCCTGTGCTTTTTGAAAGTCAAAAGAAAATTTCCGATGTCCTGTGCTCAAAAACCACGCCTTTTGACGCACATCATCTATCATATAGCTTGCATCGGAAAGAAACCCAGTATACGCATAGCAGCCGATCCAAAAGCGTGATCCATCCTCGGGCTTCGTCAGTCGAAGAGGTTCCCCGACAAAAATGTCATCGCAAAACAGCAGCTGGTTATTCTCTGCAAAATGTGCTCGGTTCCTTGCAATCGGCGCATAGTCCCCAGAACCAATGGCAAGCGAAAGCCGTCCGAGATGCTCGGCACTAAGCTCCTCTGTCACCGGAAAGGTCAGCGGCTCATCTGGATGGGCTCCGTGCAGATAGCCCTCCATCATCATGAAATCAAGTGTGCGCCCACACGCCTTGTAAGCCTTTGCCAGCACCTTCCACACCGCAGCGTTGCCGGGACGCCTTTGAAAGGCCCGCTCCCCGCACACGGCGGCACTTTCGGCATCGCCATGGTGCAGGAGATACTGCGCAGCAAAGATGTCCGCACGCTCGGATTCCGGTGATTCCTCCCGATAGGCGGCGAGCTGCTTTAAGAATTCATCATCATACGCACCGCGCTCTGCACGCGCCAAAAGATCCTGAAAGAGTGCATGCGCACGCGCGTTGTTTTGCCAAAATACGGAAAGATCCTCTGTCATATCTGCCCCTCTTTCTCCCCGAACCACGCCGGCCGCGCCGCACGCATCGCAGGCCAAAATTCGCCGTTATTGGCAATGGGGCGCACAAAGTCGCGTGCACGCGGATAGAAGAATGCACGCAGATCTTCGCTGTCTGTCGCGCAGCTTGCCGCCAGCTCATGCGCACGCGGATAAATCCCGACCTTGGCATCAGCAAAGTCCACCGTACCGTCCTCATCGACCACTTCACGGGTCTCCAGACGCAATGTGTGTGTTTTATTCCGTACAGCGAGTTTATAGGTCTGTCCTGGGAACATGGATGCACTGTATACGGCATCCCGTGCGTGCCCGCCAAAGGCGGCGGGTAAATTGCCATCAATATCGGGGGACACCGGAAAGCCGCAAAGCGTCCCAAGCGTTGGGTAGATGTCCGTAATGCTCGTGAGTTCATCCGTGACTATGCCTTGTGGGACCCCTGCGCCGCGGATCATCCATGCTGCACTTGTGGTGTTTTCCCCCATAAGATCCGGTTCCCCCTGCGTAAAGATCGAAACCCCATGATCGGAGTATAGATTGACAATATATTCATCTTCATCATACCGATCTTCTATGTAAGAAAGCAGCTGTCCCATACACCGATCCATACGGCGTATCTGTGCCCAATAGTTATGCTGCAGGATGGGCAGACTTGGCAGACGAACACTTGCAACGCCATCATCTGCTGTAAAGAGGCGCTCAGAGAGCGGCAGATGCGTTTCAACGGCGGCAGAAAACTTAAAATCCATGGCAGGCCATGGATGTACATCTGCAACATGCAAAAAGAGGAATTGATCTGCTTCTTCCAATGCCTCGATGTGCTGCAGGGTTCGCTCCACACCCGCTGCAGCGGGGAGATACCACGATGATGTGATGAGGCGGTCATAGCCACGCATGGTACCATTATAAATGCCATCTCCGCAGGCCATAGGTGCGGCACAATAATAGCCGAGAGATTTCATACGCTCTGAAAGCGTTTGAAAATGCAAGGGCAGCTCATGGGTATTATTTCCGTTGAATATCTGTATATGATGCGGATAGCACCCCGTCTCAACAGCAGCGAGTGCGGGGTAGGTATACTCAGAGGTAGAGAAGTTCTGATCAAAGATTGTACCACGGGAAAAGAATGCCGCGATATGAGGCATATCAGCGGAAAACCGTGTTCGTGCCACAGCCCATGAAAGGCCATCGACGAGAATATTCAGCACGAGCCGCTTCCGGTGTGCGGCATGTCCAAGGAATATGGGCGGGGTGACAGCATAAGGCACACACGCCGCGGATTGCAGTGTAACACTTTCATTGAGGCGGAATGAGCTGAATGCCCATTTCCCCAGGTAGGCATCGCTGCTTCCGTTGGCAGTCTGAATCGATATTTTTTGCGCCTGTTCTGTCCCTGCAACAGAGATGATACACGTACTCCCCTCTGGTACATCAATATGGGTCGTATGGGGCACCGTATGGGCCTTTTGCAGATCGAATACAAAGTCGCGATGCCCACGGAACAAAAAAATATCACTGCGGCGCAATGTAGAGAGCAAAAGTGCCTTATCCGAAAGAAACTGGTTGTCAGCATAACACGCCGACCAAAAAGGAGGCGATGCGGAAGACTGTGCAGAGGGGATGGGCTCTCCGGCAAAGGCATCGGCGTGCACGCCGATCTGATCGCCGTCTGTGTAGATACGTTTCACAAGAATTGGCGCACCGGAAGCAATGCCTATTGCGAGGGAAAAACGGTCAATGTAGCTTTGAAAAGATTCGTCTTTCAGATCAATATCGGCAATCAGCGCATCATAAAGACCGTAGGCATAACCGATGAAGTCGATGGCTTCCATGTCGCGCCCCAATGCCTTATATGATGCTGCGAGAATCTTCCATACTTCATAGTTAACAGGACGTTTCTGGAAGGCATGCGCACCGCAGTGTGCCGCATTTTCTGCGTCCCCGTGTGCCAAGAGATACCAAGAAGCGAAGATGTCCGCACGCTCCGATTCTGGTGCCGTCTCCCGATAGGCAGCGAGCTGAGCAAGAAAATCGTCATCATATGCGCTGCGTTCTGCACGTTCAAGAAGGCTTTGAAAGAGCTGATAGGCGTGTGCATTGTTCTTCCAAAATACAGTATAATCCTCTGCCATAGCACTACGGCTCCTTTCGATGGACAGCCTTGCTGCATACAGTCATTGAAGCGTGTGTTATGGATGCTGCGCATCCGCACTGCCGCGGCGGGTCGCACGCATCGACGGCCAAAACTCCCCATTATTCGCGATTGTCCGAATAAAATCACGGGCACGTGGATAGAAGAAGGCACGCAGTTCTTCGCTGTCTGTTTCATAGGCAGGCGCCCAGTCATGCCCCCGCATATAGATGCCCATTTTTGCCTTTGCAAAATCAACGCTGCCGTCTTCATCAACGGGATCCTCCGTCTCAAGCCGAAAGACATGCGCGGCATTTCGTACGGCAAGCTTATAGGTCTGTCCCGGGAACATGGACATGCTGTATACGGCATCCCGTTCCTGTCCACCAAAGACGGCAGGCAGATTGCCGTCAATATCGGGGGCAACAGGAAACTCGCAGAGCCGTCCAAGCGTTGGGTAGATGTCTACAATGCTTGTAAGCTCCTTTGATACGACGCCCTGCGGAATACCGGCACCGCGCATCATCCATGCCGCACCGGTGCCGTACTCGCTCATGACATCTACCCCACCATCCTCACGAGGAGGGGTAAAGATGGAGTTGCCATGATCTGAGTAGAGATTGATGATATACGCATCCTCTGCGAAGTGTTCTTCAATGTAGGCAAGGAGCTGCCCAATACTCCGATCCACATAGGTGAGGCACTTCCAGAACTGTTGTTTATAAATCTCAAGTTCTGGAAGATGTACACTTTTAATGGAGGGATCTGCAATGAACAGCCGCTCTGAAAGAGGCAGGTGCGCAGCAACATCCTCTACGATTTTGACCATCTTTGCATTCCATGGGTGGACATCAGTGACATGGAGAAATAGAAATTGATCTGTTTCGTCGAAGGTCTCGATATGACGAATGGTGCGCTCTGCGCCAACGGATGCAGGCAAATGCCACGAAGTCGTGATGAGCCGGTCATAGCCGCGCATGGTTCCGCAGTAGAGCCCGCAGCCGCTTGCCATGGGGGCGGCACAGTAATAGCCGAGATCTTTCATGCACTCAGCGAGGGTCAACATATCGGGTGAGAGGTGACAGACAACATGATCGTTGAAGATGTGCGATCTTTGTGGATAGCGTCCGGTTTCAATTGCCGGCAGCGCCGGATAAGTATACTCAGAAGTAGAAAAATTTTGGTCAAAGATGACGCCGCGTGAAAAAAACTTTGCAATATGCGGCATACAGTCTGGAAAACGCTGCCGTACAACCGGCCACGATAGTCCATCGACGAGAATGTTCAGAACCAGCTTTTTACGGTTGGCATGGTGTCCGAGAAGGATGGGAGACGCCACAACATATGGCACGTTTTCATCTGTGTGCAGCGTGGTGCTTTCACTGAATCTGAAAAGATTGAAAGACCACTTTCCAAGATACGCGGTCTTTTCGCTGTCCTTTGTCTGCACCAACAGATCCTGCAGCGGCTTTGTGCCGGCGATAGGGACGATCATCTCTTTTCCAGCAGGGACTTCGATGCGCACAGCGCCATGAACCTCCTGCGCTTTTTGCAGGTCAAATACAAAATCACGATGTCCACAGGTCGTAAACCACTCGCTGTGGCGCATTGTTTCCATCATGACCGCTTTGTCAGAGGCGGAGGTTGTGTCCTCTGCATAGCAGGCGACCCAGAACCGCTGGCTGCCCTTGGGCATGTCCAGAGAAAGCGGCTCTCCGATAAAGGTATCATGGCAAAATATGAGCTGCCCATCTTCGATGCTCGGCCGTGCGTGTACAAGTGGCGCATAGTGATAGGCCGTCAGGGCGATGCCCAGGCGATTAAAGCCCTCGCTCATCTCATCGTCCGCCAAATGAATGACGAGATCTGAAGCATCATAAATAAGGTAAGCATATCCCTGCATCACGATGGACTCGATCTCACGGTCAAGCAGGTGATATGCCTTTGCAAGCACCTTCCACACCTCGTAGTTCGAGGGGCGTTTTTGGTAAGCCCGCTCCCCGCACGCTGCGGCACCCTCAGGGTCTGCGTGGTGCAGGAGATACTGCGCGGCGAAAATATCCGCATGCTCCGATTCCGGCGATTCCTCCCGATAGGCAGCAAGCCGCTGTAAGAATTCGTCGTCATACGCACCGCGCTCTGCACGCGAGAGGAGTTCCTGAAAGAGTGCATGGGCGCGTGCATTATTCTGCCAAAATACGGTGAAATCATTACTCATGCGGATTTCCTTTCTATCCTATCCCATAGATGCCCCTTGCCCAAAAAAACCACAGCGGTGCGCGGCTACTCTTTCAACGCCTCTGCAAAGACGCGGAAGAACGCTGCAATGTCGGGCGTATCAATTGCCCCAAGCGCACACAGGCGGAAGGTGTGCGCGCGCTGCATTTTGCCGGGATAGATGGTAAAGCCACGTGCATAGCAATAGTCATGAACGCGCGCAAAATCAAAGTCTTCCGACGGATACGCAACGGCAACGACAAGTCCTGCCTGCATCTCACGCGGAATGATCTCACGAAGCCCAAGCCGTGCAAGCCCCTCGTGGATGGCGTCGATGACACGCGTGTGGCGTGCCCATTTTTTTTGTGCGCCCTCGGCAAAATATTCTGCGAGTGCACGCTTTGCGGCATAGACGGTCTGTACGGGCGGGGTAAAGCGCATCTCCCCCGTCTTCTCGAAACCCTCGTGCTGCATGATGAGATTCGTGTAGTAGGAACGGACGGGATAGCTCTTTGCCACATCGAGGAGGCTCTTTCGCGCGAGTACAAAGGAAAGTCCCGTCATGCCCTGAATCCCTTTTTGGGCAGAGGACATGCAGACATCAATATTCATCTCATCCACGGTAAAAGGGATCATGGCAAAGGTTGAGATGGTGTCAGCGATCATGATGGCGCCGTGCGCGTGGGCGCGCGCACCGATCTCCTGCACGGGGTTCAGGATCCCCGTCCCCGTCTCCTGATGCGTCGTGTAGACGGCGGCAATGTCTGGATTTTCCTCCAGCGTCCGCTCGATGGCGGCGAGATCGGGCAGCGCATCTACGGGGAACGTGAGGTCGATATGCGGCACGCTGTAAGCGCGTGCCATCTCGGCCGCTCGCGCAGAGTACGCGCCGTTATTGACGATGAGGAGTTTCTTGCCCGCCGGCACGAGGGAGCTGACGCAGGCATCCATACAGATGGTGCCGGAACCGCAAAAGAGGACGGTCGCCCACTGCGCAGGATCGGCCTGTACGACACGCAGAAGATCTGTGCCGAGCGTGCGCATGAGCGTGCCGAACTCCCGTTCACGCGGACAGATGTCCGGAACGAGCTGCGCCGCCTTAACGGTATCTGTTGTCGTAGCAGGGCCGGGATTTAAGAGAATGTTTCGTTTGATGGTCATGTTTATTTCCTATACATAAAACAGTTGAAGATGAAGGGATCGTTCCAATATCCCTTGAGTTCCATGATCGGGAATATGATGCGCAGATTGTGTGCATCTGCAAAATTCTCAAAAAAGCCCCGAGGATAAAAGTAACGGTCAAGGTCTTTGTAAAGTTCGTCGTAGTTTGGAATATGAGCCCGTCGGAAGGCAAGGTAGTCCTCTCTCTTTTCGATGTCATGAAGCCCCATGACGCCAACGGCTCCGTGACTTTTTTCGAGCATGCGCATAAGGACGCGTTCAGCGTATTCTTCATTTGGAAAATAGGGGAAGACACCGTTTGAGAACACTGCGTCATATTTCTGCTCCGTTGCAATGGCATCGGCTTGACCGGAATAGAGTTCTATTGCATCCGGCAGCACCTTACGTGCGGTCTCGATAAGCCCCTCTGCATAATCCGTGCCGCCGACCTTTACGCCTGCGCGTGCCATGAGGTATAGGTTGGCTCCTGTCCCACAACCAACCTCAAACACACTGGAACCTGCGGAAACCTGCAACAGCTCCCGTGTCCGCGCATCCTGATCAAGAAAGGAGTCCACGGGAATGCCGTCTCCCATCACATCATAGCCATTGAGGCGCTTTAGTTCAAGGAAAACCTCCTGCCAATTGCCAGTGAGTTTGTTTTCCGATGCTTTGCGGCGATTCCATATGGCGTGCCATTTGTCTGCGCTTTTCATCTCTGTGTTCTCCTTACTTCCGATACATAAATACATTGAATACAAACGGGGTGTTCCAGTACCCCTCCATGGGGATCTCTGGGAATGTGACTGCCAGGTTATGCGTACGTGCAAAGTCTTCGAAGAAAGCGCGTTGATAAAAGAGCTTCTCCAGTCCCTTATAACGCTCATCATAGTCTCTAATCGCGGCGCGGCGATAAGTGAGAAAGGCTTCCTCTTTCTCTGCATCATGCACATCAATGAGCCCAATCGCTCCGGTTGTCTTTTCAAGCATCCGTGTAAGGACACGCGCAGCAAATGCCTCATCTGGGAAATACGAAAAGACACTGTTGGAAAGTGCCGCATCATATTTGATCTGTATGTCGAATGCGTCTGCCTCTGTGCATGTAAGCTCACGCGCATCCGGAAGCACCTTGTGCGCGATTTCGATGAGCGGGGCGGCATAGTCCGTGCCGCCGACCGCAAGCCCCTCGCGTGCGAGGAGGTAGAGATTCGCACCCGCACCGCAGCCGACATCGTAGACACTTTGCCCCGCGCTAAGATGGAGCAACTCTTTGATGCGTGCGCTCTGTGCAAGGAGAGAGGCGAGGGGAATGCCGCCCTCCATGACATCAAAACCGTTGATGCGTTTCAGTTCGAGAAATACTTCCCGCCAATCCCCTAAGAGCGCCTCCTTTGATGGCTGGCGGCGGTTCCATATGGTATGCCACTGGTTTTTCATGGGGTTACATCACCTCAATAAGCCGAATAATATCCTTGATGGGGAGCAGTTCGCTGTCTACTTCGTGTGCGCGATGGTGGAGGAGGATGGAGCGCGCAGCATTTTCCATCGCGGGAAATGCACTGCGCGTGAGTTGGTTCGCATAGATGACGATGCGTACACCATGCGCAGCAAGTTCCGCCTCCGTGATGGTGTTGTAGGAGGAGGGGACAGCGACGATGGGGATGTTTGGATGCTTGGCGCGGAACGTATCGCAGAATGCGATAACCTCATCGGGGGACTTTGCACGCGAGTGTATCATGATGCCGTCTGCGCCGGCAGCGACATAAGCGTCTGCACGCGTGAGCGCATCGTCAATGCCTTTTTCGAGGATGAGGCTTTCAATCCGCGCGATGATCATAAACTCCTCTGTACGCTGTGCTGCCTTGCCCGCTGCGATTTTTGCAGAGAAATTTTCAATCGTGTCCTGCGTCTGCTCGACCTCTGTCCCAAAGAGGGAGTTGCGCTTTGCGCCCGTCTTGTCCTCGACGATGACAGCGGAGACACCGATGCGTTCAATGGTGCGCACGTTGTAGGCAAAATGCTCTGTCGTCCCGCCTGTGTCCATGTCGAGGATGATGGGCTTTGTCGTCACATCCATCACCTCATTGATGGTTTGGATGCGGTCGGAGAGATCGACAAGTTCAATATCAGGCTTGCCGCGTGAGGTCGAGTCA
>CALIBA010000049.1 GCA_938045435.1 uncultured Selenomonas sp. | reverse complement strand
GGTGCCGCTGCGGGCGGCTCCGCCTTCTTCGTCGGATCAAGTCTGTGGGTCAGCTCGATGAGCCCCCAGATCGCGGTCAGAACAGCGAAGACGATAACCATGTTGATGAACATGATGACGAAGGGATTGTCGGTTACGGGTTGATGCATAAACTCACCTCATCCTTTGATTTACACATGCTCTCTCTGGTGGAGCAGTATGTTCTTTATTATGCTATATTTCAGATAATTTTACAAGCGTTTTTCAAAATTTTTTCATGTGTTTTTCACATAAGTTTTTTTCATAATCAAAACTTATCCGGATGCAGCAGCATCAAAAGCATGCCGCACCTGTGCATAGATTTGGTCGTAGTCCTGTCCCGGCTGGGCCTCGTAGAGCTTTTTGCCTGCCATGAAGATACTGGGCACATAGTAGTAGTCGGCAGCATATGCCTTGGCCTTCTCAGGCTCCTTGTTCTCGTCGATACAGGTGACGGAAACGTCGGCATAGACACCGCCCTCCGCACGCAGTGACTCGACAGCGTGCAGTGCGTGCTTGCAGTAGGGACACCCCTCCATGACAAGCATTGTCAGTGCATTCATCACAATCCCCCTTCTCTTTTGAAATCGGCTTCCCACGCTAAGCTTAGCAGCGGGAATACTCTTATGATACCATAAATTTACCATTATGAAAACAAAAATGAATAAAAAATCTCATTGCCGAACTTCATCCCCCGCTCCGTCAAATGAATACGTCCATCGAGGCGCAACAAAAATCCCTGCGCAATGAGGTCTGCAATAACGGTGCCATAGGGCGCATCGACGGGCACGCCAAAGGTGCGGAAAAAATCCTGCTCGTCGATGCCCTCTGCCGTACGCAGCGCGAGAAAGGCGTACTCCTCCATCGCATTCGCTGCCGTGCGCGCCGCGTCCTCAGGCGTGCGCACCGGCGCTCCCGCAGATAGGGCACGGATATAGGCGGCGGTATCGCTCTCGTTGGCCCATCGCATACCGTCTAAGTACGAGTGCGCGGCAGCGCCCACACCAAGATATGGCACATTTTTCCAATAGCTGAGGTTATGGCGGCTCTCAAAGCCCGGCCGCGCAAAGTTGGAGATTTCATAGCGGCGGTAACCGCACGCGGGCAAGGTATGCACGATATGCTCATACATCGCCTCCTCATCCTCTGCCTGCGGGAGCGGAAGACATCCCTTCTCAGCGGCGGCAGCAAACGGCGTCCCCTCCTCGACAGTAAGACCATAGACGGAGATGTGTTCGGGCGAAAGGGCAATGGCTGCGACGACGCTCCGCTTTAGATCCTCTAGTGTTTGCTGTGGCAGTCCATACATCAGATCAAGGCTGATATTCGTAAAACCTGCCCGACGTGCAGCGTGAAATGCCCGCTCTGCCTCTGCCGCAGTATGGATGCGCCCAATGCCGCGCAGCAGCGCATCGTCAAAGGACTGCACGCCAAGGCTTATGCGGTTGATGCCCGCTGCTTTAAGCTGCGCGAGATATGTTTCGTCTACGGTACCGGGGTTCGCCTCGACGGTGCACTCGGCGGGCATTCCTGCCGCCGATGTAAGGACCTTGATGATGCCTGTCAAAAGTGCTGCGGGCAATGCAGTCGGCGTGCCGCCGCCGATGTAGACGGTTGCCGCATCGCCCCACCGTGCACGCAGCGGCGGCGCCTCACGCAGAATCTCTGCCCGAAGCGCCGCCGCATAGGATGCCATTTCCTCTGCTGCGCCGCAGATGGGCGCAGATACAAAGTCACAGTAGCCGCATTTTTGGATGCAATAGGGGATGTGGACGTAGATGCCCCACGCCTTTTTACTCGTCAAGCTTCAGCACCGCCATAAACGCCTCCTGCGGGAGTTCCACACTGCCGACCGCCTTCATGCGCTTTTTGCCCTCCTTTTGCTTTTCGAGAAGCTTGCGCTTGCGTGTGATGTCACCGCCGTAGCATTTCGCTAAAACATCCTTGCGCCGCGCGCGCACGTTCTCACGCGCGATGATCTTGCTCCCAATCGCCGCTTGGATGGGGATCTCAAACATCTGCTGCGGGATGATTTCCTTTAGCTTTACCGCGAGCTGACGCCCACGCGCGGCAGCGCGGTCACGGTGGACGATGGTCGAGAGTGCGTCTACGGGGTCGCCGTTGAGGAGAATATCGAGCTTGACGAGGCTCGACGTCTGGTAGTCAATCAGTTCGTAATCGAGCGAAGCGTAGCCGCGCGTCGCAGACTTCAGCCGATCAAAGTAGTCATAGAGAATTTCGTTGAGCGGGATGTGATAGAGAACCATGACGCGCGTTGCATCGAGATAGTCCATGGTCTGAAAGACGCCGCGTTTTTCCTGTGAGATCTCCATGACCGCGCCGACGTAGTCCTTCGGCACGATAACGGTCGCCTTGACGCACGGTTCCTCGATGTGGTCAATCTCTGTTGCGGGCGGCAGCTCGGAGGGGTTGCTGACTGACAGCTTGGTGCCGTCCGTACGATAGACATGGTAAACAACGGACGGCGCCGTCATGATGAGACCGAGGTTGTACTCGCGTTCAAGGCGTTCCTGGATCACGTCCATATGGAGCAACCCTAAGAAACCGCAGCGAAAACCAAAGCCGAGTGCGATGGAGGTCTCAGGCTCAAAGACGAGTGCGGCATCGTTGAGCCTAAGTTTTTCCAGTGCCTCGCGCAGGTTCTCGTAGTCCTTGCTGTCCTCTGGATAGAGGCCGCAAAACACCATCGGCGTGACGCCGCGATAGCCGGGCAGGGCTTCTGTGGCAGGACGCTCCGCACTCGTCACGGTATCGCCCACACGAACATCGCGGACATCTTTCAGCGCCCCCGCGATAAAGCCAACTTCTCCGGTTCCGAGTTCTCCCGTATCGACGGGCTGGGGTCGAAAACAACCGACATCAGTCACCTCAAAGGTCTTGCCCGTCGCCATGAGTTTCAGCTTCATCCCTTTTTTAATGGTGCCCTCTTTGACGCGAATGTTCGCGATGACCCCCTTATACTGGTCGAAATACGAGTCAAAGATGAGCGCCCGCAGCGGCGCCCCCGCATTGCCCTCCGGCGGAGGGACATAGTCCACAATGGCATCAAGGATCTCCTTGATGCCAAGTCCCGTCTTTGCCGAGGCGAGGACAGCAGTGCTCGTATCAAGACCGATACTGTCCTCGATTTCATCTTTTACACGGTCCGGCTCGGCGCTCGGCAGGTCGATCTTATTGATGACGGGGACGATCTCAAGGTCATGTTCAAGGGCAAGGTAGACATTTGCAAGCGTCTGCGCCTCTACCCCCTGCGCCGCATCCACGACGAGAAGCGCACCCTCGCATGCGGCGAGGCTGCGTGAAACCTCATAGTTGAAATCGACGTGCCCCGGCGTGTCAATAAGGTTCAGCTCATACATCTCACCGTCCGCACCACGATAGTCAAGGCGCACAGTCTGCGCCTTGATCGTGATGCCGCGCTCGCGCTCAAGATCCATGCTGTCAAGTACCTGTGCCTCCATTTCGCGCTGGCTGAGTGTACCCGTGTACTCGATGAGGCGGTCGGCGATGGTGGATTTGCCGTGGTCGATGTGGG
>CALIBA010000048.1 GCA_938045435.1 uncultured Selenomonas sp. | reverse complement strand
AGCGGTGCGAGAAATAGTTGAATGCGTCATGGGGGGTGACGAGATTGCGCTGGCCCTCTGGAATCATGCCAATCTTTTCCTTGATTTCTGCGTCTAGCGCATCCAGATCAGCAAGATATTCCTTTAAGTTTGCTTGAATTTCCTTCTCATGCGAGGGGAGGAGTTTTACAAGCTGTGCAGCTGTTTCCTCTGTGGCTTGTTTATAAAGATCGACATCGAACCAGAAATGCGGGTCGACGACATTTTTTCCATTTTCCTCCATGTAATTAATGCTTGTACTGGGGAAATTCTTTGTGACAGCAGTCCCCTTTTTCTCAAGTACTTCTGCCATCTTGCCCTCAAAGTGTAGGCCATGGTAGAGCAGCAGATCCGCTTTCTTTATTTTTTCAAGATCTGCGGGTTGGGCAACATAGAGATGTGGATCTTCACCCGCCGGGATGATGAGTTCAATGTTCACATAGTCCCCTGCGAGTTGTTTTGTCATATCGCGCAGGAATGACGTAGTGACAGTTACGGTTTTCTTCGCATCACTGGTATTGTTGCTGCTGTTGCTTGTATTTCCGCAGCCTGTGCCAATGATCATCATAAGGGCAAAGCAGAATAGGCCCAGCATCCGTGAATAAGTTTTTCCAAAGTGCATAGATATACCATCCTTTCTGTTGCAGATAAGAATAACAAAAAAATTTATATCTGTAAATATAATTTTTTATATATAAAAAATTATATTTACAGATATAAAAAGGATCCTGTACAATGGATTATAACAGGATCCTTTAATTTCACGTTTTTAGGAGATTTAAATTATAATTTCAGCAGCATCTTTTTACACTGCCGATACGCAATGGTCTCATAAGCACCGATTTGGGATTCGGGATGATCAGCGCCATAGGCACGACCACTGGTAGAAAGGAGTGGTGGTGACTGTATGCGTTTTGCGACTGCCATACCTGTGTAGAGATTCCACCAATGTTCCAGGTCAGTGATGAACTCTGCTGCGTAGGGGAAATACTCTGCAACAAGACCCTTTGTACAGCCAATGTATTCATCAAGTGTTCCGTCTGCATAGTGAGCCAAGATGTCCTCTGGGATGCGATTTTCCTCGGCGAAGGCACGAAAGAGGTAGTCGTGATATGAGTAGCGAATGGGATCGCCTTTGCCCTCATCGACATTTTGTGCATCAGAGAGTTCTGCACTTGGTACTATGTTGATAATGCCCTGTGGAATGACCTCACGCTTATAGACCTCCGTATTCAGATGGCGTGCGAGTGCATAGATCTCATATTTCCAGAGGTCCGCGAGTGCCGCAAAAAAACCTGCATGATCTCCATAGAGGGTTGCATAACCAACAGTAGATTCTGCCTTGTTCGCATTGCAGGTAAAGACGGCATTCCATGCAGCAGCGATGGCGCAGAGGACGCGTGCGCTGCGGTCACGTGCCTGCATATTTTCGCGCACAAAGGAGGAGATCGTCAGATGCTCCCTTGCTGTTCCTGTTGCGTCCATAATTGGAATCTCTGTAAGCTGTGCTGCGGTATGCACAACGCTCTCCTCGATTGGAACGCTCATATAGCGGCAACCGAGATTTTCTGCGAGCTGTGCTGCAAGCCCCTTTGTCGTTGCAGAATTAAATTGACTTGGCATATTGACGAGCAGTACATTGTCTGCGCCGATAGCATCCACATAGAGGGCGGCAGCGACGGCGGAGTCAATGCCGCCTGAGATGCCGATAACAACGCGTTTCATGTGAATGCGTGCGAGGAATTTCTGAATGGCGTAGCGGATCATGTGATATTTTGAAGCGATAGGAGGCACGCTTGGAACTGTGCAGACAGGTGGGAGGTGTTGTGTGTCAAGGATCGTCATTCCTTCTGCGTAGGCGGGGGACATAAGGATGCGCTCACCTCCCGCATTAAATGCGTGTGCCCTGCCCGGGAAGGCGTATACGGTCTTACCTTTGTCTTGTAGACCGAGGGTATTGATATAGAGGATGTTTCTGTTCTTTTCTCGCGCTATATCCGCGAGCTTTTGTGCACCAAAGCAGACGGGAAAGGGAGAGGCGTCGGCAGCGATGATGATATTCTCATTTGGTACCGTATAGAGGAGCGGAGAAAACGATGTTCCTGCGTTGTGCAGAGATTGCTGTGCAACTTCGGTGCATGTGCCGTCCCGTACCAAAAGGAGCGTACGTAGGACGCCCGTGCAGTCCTCTGCTGCATTGCCAAAGAGTACTGTGATGTCTTCTGCGGCGGTAGCAATTTCATCGGCATATGCGGCGCAGTCGCGCAGAAAAGCAGGGATCTTCCACATATTGCCGAGAAAGAGCCCGGAGAGACTGAGTGCGGGGAATACTGCTAAGTCAATGCCCGCGGTTTTTGCCTCCTTTATTTTTTTGAGCATTGCAGCAGTATTGAGGTCAGGACGTCCAGGAATAACTTCCATTGAAATAAGTGCAATTTTCATTGTAATACTCCTTAATTTTAATTTTTATGGAATAAGTGGTGTATGATTCTATGATTATCCTTAGTATAGCATAGATGATTTCATATACCCAATTGGAAAGTTTTGAGATCTTCAAGTAGTGGATCGTTTGTCATAAATATATGATTGCTAGAATCAGTTCCATATGAGCATGTTCGTGTAGGTTTTTCAAACATATGTTACACGAGAGAGAAGAGGCGAAAGAGCCTCACGAGGAGACTTCCAACCTAAGGGAGTCATAGGGAAGTTGTTATACGCCGTGTTGCGCCGTGCAAGCTGCATCTTAAAATCCTCAAACGAGTAAAACGTATGAAAGGCATAAAGCTCTTCGTTGTCCTTTCGGTGTGAACGCTCTACCTTATCATTATGTCTTGGGGTATAGGGACGAATCTTCTGGTGAGCAATGCCAAGACGCTTCAACTCCTTTTCAAACAGCGTCAGATTTTCTTCATCCACCGCTTGGAAGCGCTTGGTAAACTCCACTCCGTTATATCCGTCTGTACTTTATGTATCTTATAACACAATTTGGCGTTCTCTTTTTATTTACTTGTGTAACATATCTATTGTAATTCTACATCTTTTGTATCTGCCATATTCTCATATCTTTCCGGCCAATCGTTCGGCGAGGAGTGTATAGCGGCGGCGCGTGCGATCATTGCTGACCGCGGCATATAGTGCCGCACGATCACCGACGAGAATGACGCGCTGCTTTGCTCGTGTCACTGCCGTATAGAGCAGGTTCCGCTGAAGCATGATATGATGGGCGCGCACAAGTGGCAATAAAATGATTGGATATTCGCTGCCCTGGCTCTTATGGACACTCATTGCATAGGCAAGCGTCAGTGCACGCAGCTCATCACGTGTATACGATACATCCATTTCCTCAGAGAAGTTGACAGTAACGTGCTCTGTATCAATCCATGTAATTCTTCCAATATCCCCGTTGAAGACCCCTTTTGTATAATCATTTTGGGTTTGCATCACTTTATCCCCTATACGAAACCCTGCGACTTCTGACTTGCCCTGGTCCGGTGGATTCAGAGCTTCCTGGAGGCGGAGGTTGAGCATATCCACACCGCATGCTTCGCGCCGCATAGGAGAGAGTACCTGTACATCCATGATAGAGGCATCATTTCCATGTGATAAAAGCGCCCCGCAAAGTGATACGATCTGCTGTGCTGCGTCCTCGCTCGAAACAGCAGGAAGGAATGAAAAATCCTCTGCCGTAAACGATGGAATACGTCCTGCGTTGATTGCGTGTGCATTCAAAACAATTGTGCCTGTGCTGTCCTGCCGAAAAATCTCTGTCAGCCGTACGCTCGGAATGACCTCTGAACGCAGAATATCCTTGAGCACTGCTCCCGGACCAACAGCAGGAAGCTGATCCACATCCCCAACGAGAATGACATGCGTCCCTGGGAGAACTGCTGTCAAAAAATGCTGCATCAGCACAATATCCATCATGGACACTTCATCCAGAATGATGACATCTGCTTCGAGCGGTGTCTTATCATCACGGGAAAAGTGGAGCTGCCCATGTGCGCTGCCCTGCGCCTCAAGCATTCGATGCACTGTGACAGCAGGATGCCCTGTTGCTTCTGCCAGACGTTTCGCGGCACGTCCCGTTGGTGCACCGAGCAGGATCTCCAGTCCCTCTGCTCCCAAGATCTCAATCATGCTGCGTATAACTGTTGTCTTTCCCGTCCCAGGGCCTCCCGTCAGAACAAATACTCCATGGGTCAGTGCAGCTGTCACCGCTTCCCGCTGTGCTACAGCAAGCGTCACAGCGCTCTTTATCTCCCACTCGGCAACGAGAAGTTCTGCATCATCTACATAGATATGCTCTGCTTTCTTTTGCAGGAGACGTAAAGTCTGTGCTGTTTTTTCCTCTGATTGATAAAGATAGGGCGCATAGATTAGACGCTCACCCAATTCATCCACATGGTAAAGGCGCTGTGTCTTCACTTCATGTGCAAGAACCTCCATCACCTCACTGCGCGCAACACCAAGCCGCTGTGCGCTACGGTCGGCAAGAACAGATTCTGGAATACAGCAATGCCCACCAGAAGAAATTTGGGTCAGCTCATAAGAAAGCCCCGCTGCGATACGCGCGGAAGAATTCTTCTCCCAACCAGAAGCGAAGGCAATCGTATCTGCTGTTATAAACCCGATACCATCAACTTCCTGTGCAAGGCGATAAGGATCCCTTTCGAGAATCTCCACGGAAAGCGATCCATAAATTTTGAATATACGTGCAGCATAAGCGCCTGTGACACCATGCGCTTCCAGCCAGAGCATGATGTCCCGCAGCTCGGACTGCTTTGTGTAGGATGAGATGATTTTTTCCGCTGTTTTCTCTCCAATGCCTGCGACTTCCCTAAGGCGATGTGGTTCATTCTCGATCATTTGAAGTGCATGAACCCCAAAATGCGCAACGATGCGCCGTGCCATCGCAGCCCCCACGCCGTCGATGGCGCCAGAGGAAAGAAATCTCTCGATTCCATCAGCACTTGTCGGAGCACTCGTCCGTATGCATGCAGCATGAAACTGGTGTCCAAAACGCGGATGTGTGACCCACCCCCCCTCAAGCCGTACATCCTGTCCGACAAGAGGAGATGCGCCATTCAGCGTAACAGTACAGCGTCCCTGCTGTTTCATACGCAGCCGAAATACAGAAAAGCCACCATCATTTGAGGTAAATACGATACTGTCCACAACACCCTGAAGCACGCTCATCTCTGCTGTAAAGCCTAGGTTTCGCTGCTGCATCTCACGCCTCCGTCAGCCGTTCCCACTTTGCATAGCGCTCCATCAGTTCCTGTTCTTTGGCTGCGTATGCGTTCGCAATCGCGCGGCTGCGTGCAGGGTCACACTGTGTCTCCGGTTTGTTCATCTCGTATTCAAGCCCTTTTAGTTCTGCTTCTCCCATAGCGATCTCTGCCTCTGTGCGGTCAATAAGCTCCTGCCGCTTTGTATCACTCATCGCCTGTGTGCTGCGGATATCTGGCTTGTGCACAGCAGGGAGAATGACACATTTCTGCTCCTCCCGATGCAGTGATACCGCAGAGGTCGATACATCCGGCTCTTTCCCCCGCCTTTGCGTCTTTTGTGCGGCTGCCGGTTCCTCCGCTTCTTTTTTCATTAAGTAGTAGCTATAGTTACCAGGGTATTCCTTGATCCTCCCATCTGCAAGCTCCAAGGTGCAGTTTGCAACTTTATCGAGAAAGTATCGATCATGTGATACGGCGATAAAGGTTCCCGGAAATGCCATCAGCGCCTCCTCTACCGCCTCTCGTGCAGGGATGTCCAAGTGATTTGTTGGTTCATCGAGCACGAGAAAGTTTGCGCCCGTGAGCATAAGCTTCAAAAAGGCAAGACGCGCCTGCTCCCCTCCGGAAAGGGCTCCCACAATCCGCAGTACATCATCCCCATGAAAGAGAAACGCCCCGAGATAATTCCGCGCTGTCTCCTCATCTGTCCCATATGTATAGCAGATTTCATCAAGCACCGTACGGGATGGGTCAAGCCCCTCATGATGCTGAGAAAAATACCCTATCTGAACACGATTACCGATTTTAATACGCCCAACGGCTCCCCCCAAAACACCGACAATAATTTGTAGGAGCGTTGTCTTTCCTGCACCATTTTCGCCGATGAGCGCAACGCCGTCCCCTTTGCGAATAAGCAGAGAAATCCGATCCAAGACAAGACTGTCGTGATAGGAAAAAGAAATGTCCTCTAGCTCTGCGACACGTTGGGCACATTCCCCCGGAGGGTGGAATGCAAAATATTTGAATGTCGCTGCTTGCGGCGGGAGAACGATACGCTCTAGGCGGTTGAGCTGACTCTGTCTGCCACGTGCCTGCTTTGCCTTGACACCTGCCTTATAGCGACGAATGAACTCCTCTGTCTTTTGAATCTGTACCTGTTGTTTTTCATAGGCACTTTGCAGGGCACTGTGGCGCTCTGTCTTAACGCGCATGTAGTGCGTATAGTTGCCCGTATATGTTGTTACCTGCTGATGATCCAGTTCTAGGATGCGCGTCGTCACACGATCGAGAAAATAACGGTCATGAGAGATGAGCAGTACACCGCCACTGTATGTCTGTAAAAATTTCTCCAGCCACTCGATCATACGTATGTCGAGATGATTCGTTGGTTCATCCAGAAAGAGGAAATCAGGCTCTCTCAAAAGGGCCTTGGCAAGACAGATCCGTGTCATCTGACCACCTGAGAAATGGCGTACATCCTTTTCAAGATCGCTCTCTGAAAATCCAAGTCCAAATGCGACGCGGCGGATACGGCTTTCAAAATCATATCCATCCAATGCTTCAAATCGTGTCACAAGATTGCCATAGGCTGCAAGTTCCTCTGCACTTGTCCCTAAAGCAATACGGCGCTCCATAGCCGCCTTTTCCTCTCCGAGTGCAATAATATCAGCAAAAGCACAGCGCAGTTCCGCATAAAGCGTGTCTTCTGAGAATGACACCTGCTGCTCTACATATCCCACCGTATCTGCCCGGTCAAGTGTGACTTGACCGCCATCGCTCTCTTCACGTCCGAGCAGAACGCGCATCAGTGTTGTCTTCCCTGTTCCATTCGCTCCCACAAGACCAACTTTGTCACCACGAGCAATTTCAAAACTCACATGCGAAAACAGTGTGCGTATTCCATAGGATTTTTCAAGCTCTATTGCCTTTAGGCTCCCCATATTAGTTTTCCCTATCTTTCTGCTCGCTCCCGCGGTAATCATGTCCAATGTATAAGATTGCCTGACACGCTCCCGCACCTTCCACTGGCATAATGACGCAGGGGAATGGCATGCCATAAAAGAGAGCAACATGCTCCTCTGCCGTCATGACAGCAGTTTTTGGTCGATCAGAGGAGCGCCCTGTCTCCACACTCGAAATGCGGAAGCCTTTGCCGCGAAGAATGTCGGCCGCGGCAGCACCAGCACCGTCAATACCACTGGAATTGATGACCATGACAGAAATATCCTCTGGAACTGAGGCCTCCTTATCGTGTGTCTGCACGTTGGACGCATCATCATATTCTTCTACCGTATGTGATTGCTTGTTTTCATGCATGCGGTCTCCCTCGGCCAAAAGTTCTGCTGCCGACGGAAGCCCCGTCTGCTGCTCTGAATCTGCCATTACACGCAGACGATCCGGCATACCTGCGCGGTAGCCTGCAGTATCCTGTTCTGCACGTTGCAGTAGAGACTCAGAAAATATCTTTCCTGCCCCCTCAAAGAACGTCATTCTGGTTGCTGTAATATCTGGAATCCAAAAGCTTACATCTCCAAGATATGCAGGAGTCCCTGTAACAGTCTGCATCGTTATCCCACGATGTGACGTATCCTTGAACCGCTGCACCAACGTGACCAGCTGGCGCACGGACAAATCTGTTTCAACCGCCTTATAGAGCTCCTCCACGATGATGGGCAAACGCGGCAATACCTGCGGTGAAACGATCTGTGCGGAAACCGCCTGCATAAAATGCTGCTGCCGTACGATGCGCCCCATATCGCCCTCTCCGTCACGATAGCGTACATATTGGATGGCATGGGCTCCATCCATATGCTGTGCACCCGGTTCAAGGTCAATAATAAGACCGCCATGATCATCCCATGGGTCCTCATAATACATACGTTTTTCCACTGTAATATCAACACCGCCAACAGCGTCTACCATACGCTCAAATACTGTCGTATCAATCAGAATATAGTGCTGAATGGGGACACCCATCAGATCCTGAACAGATGCAAGCGTCAGCGCATGCCCCCCGTATGCATAGGCATGGTTGATTTTATCATATCCATAATCTCCAACAAGAACACGCGTGTCACGAGGAATGGACAGGAGTGTCATCCTGCCCTGTTCTTCATCAATGGCTGCAAGCATCAACGTATCAGTGCGGCCGACATCTCCCTCCCGACGATCAACACCCATAAAGAGAACAAACGCCAATCCATCTACATCCTCTTTGTAAAATCCGGAACTCCCTCGTAAAGAGCCAGATAAAAAATATGCGTTCATATAATAAGCGGCATATACCAAAACAAAGGAGACGAAAAATATAGCACATGCATATTTAATAAACACTCCGTCGAGTTTTTTTTGAAGATCCATATGACTGTCAGACGTTTTTTCTCCCAACCTCTGTCGCGTCCTTTCCCTTTCTCTGACTGTTGTTTCAGTATAACAGAAACAACAGTTCTATGCAAATAGGCCAAGTGTAAGTAAGTAAGTATTTCATCTGCCTGCACAATAAAACTGTCATTCCAGGCCATATACAAAAACGCCTCCATTTTTCATGAAAAAACGAAGGCATGAGTGTATATATTCAATTCGTGTGCGATTTTTCCATCCACATCGTAAAAATACGATCTGCCATACTATCAAGGGACGTGCAGTCATGCACGTCGTAGCCAGCGTTTGTCAATTTTTCCCCAAGAGTCAACAGATGCGGTACCGCAAGCGACGCCTGTATAAGCAGGTCACTCCTGCGGAACAAATCTATCGGTGCTCCCTCAGCGATTACGCGCCCCTGTGCTAAAAGGACAAGATGCGATGCAACACGCAGAATATCCTCCATACTGTGTGAAACGAGGATGATGGTAACGCTATGCTCACGATGAAGCATCAATAGCATTTGCAGGAGTTCTTCACGTCCGCGGGGATCAAGACCAGCCGCCGGCTCATCTAAGATGAGATATCGTGGTGCAAGTGCAAGCACTCCTGCAATCGCAACACGCCTACGCTCTCCGCCGGAGAGCGCAAAAGGCGAACGGTCACGATATGCTTCTTCCAGATGCACAAGCTCCATAGCATCATGGACACGCTTTTTTACAGCATCCTCTGTCAGGCCTTGGTTTCGTGGTCCAAAGGCAATATCCTCGTAAACGGTTTCTTCGAAAAGCTGATGTTCTGGATACTGGAACACCATACCTACATGGAACCGTGCCTCGCGTGCTGCCTTTCGTTCCTGCGCTGTCGCCCCATGCAGCGGAATACCATCCACCTTGACCCTTCCACTGCGGGGGACAAGCAGACCTCCAATTAACTGCATGAGTGTGGATTTTCCTGCACCAGTCTCTCCGGCAATCGCTGTAAAATCCCCTTCCTCCACAGTAAGGGAAACATCGTGCAGAGCCGTATGAACAAGTGGTGTATCCTCCATATAGATATAGGAAACGGACTCTATTTGGATAGACAACAGATCAACTCCTCATCTGTCAGAATTTCAGTGGGAAGTTTCATCCCTTTTTTCCGCAGACGTTCGGCAAGATCCACTGCTAGTGGAACATCTAATCCGAGTTGTCTAATCCGATAAGGGGATGAAAAAACCGCATGTGGTGCCCCATCTATGACAATTTGTCCCTCATTCATTAAAATGATGCGGTCTGCGGCAACCGCTTCTTCCATAAAGTGTGTAATGTATATAACGGTAATCCCATACTCCTTATGCAGGTATTTGATCGCAGCAAGAACCTCTGCCCGCCCCTTCGGATCCAGCATTGCAGTAGGCTCATCGAGCACAAGACATCGTGTCTGCATGGCAAGCGCACCTGCAATCGCAATGCGCTGTTTCTGTCCGCCTGAAAGCAGATGCGGGGCAGAAAGCCGATATTTTTCCATCCCGACGAGCTGAAGTGCATGGTCTACCCTATGACGGATCTCCTCGGGGGGAACACCAAGATTCTCTGGGCCAAAAGCGACATCATCCTCAACAACAGCAGCAATGAGCTGATTGTCAGGGTTCTGGAACACCATGCTGACTGCCTGGCGAATATTCCAGTGGCAATGCTCATCCATCGTATCATATCCGTCAATGATACACCTTCCCTTTGTTGGGAGCAGCAATGCATTTAAGTGACGTGCCAATGTTGATTTCCCTGAACCGTTGGCCCCCAACACGGCAACAAATTCTCCTGAAGCAATGGAGAGTGTCACATCTCGCAGCGCAGCACGTCCTTCAGCTTCTCCTTGCCGATAGATATGCGTGAGATTCTCAAGCACAATCAATGGTTCTGGTGAGGTCATATGCTTACACATAAATCCGATCAACAACCTCTTTTCAAAAAAAATATTTCAACATGACAAGATCTATATCAATGTTTAGATTTCGATTTGAGTGTGACATAGAACGTGGTTCCCTTGCCATGCTCACTCTGAACGGAAATACGCCCATGATGCGCCTCAACAATCTCACGCGCAATGGCAAGTCCAAGTCCATTGCCGCCCATACGGCGCGAACGTGCCTTGTCCACACGGTAGAAGCGGTCAAAGATCCGCTCTTGATGCTCTGGCTCAATACCGATACCGGTATCGGTAACGCTGAAACGAATGTCTCCCTTTTCACCAGCCTCGATGCAGATTGTGATCCGTCCATGCTCTGGTGTGTATTTCACTGCATTGTCAACAAGAATTAAAATCAACTGTCGAATCTTTTGCTCATCCGCATAAATCTCTGCTCGTCTTGGCAAAATCTCCTCTATAACAATGTCTTTTTTCTCTGCGAAGGGCCGCATGATGCGTACAGTCTGCTGCGCAGCGGCAACCAGATCCATACGAACTGGTTTTAGCTGATTTGCCTTTCCATCAGTACGGGCAACAATCAACAGATCGCTGACGAGTTTTGTCATCTTCTTGACCTCATCCCGCACATCTTCAATAACCTGTTTTAGAAAAGGGGAAGTGATCGAGGTATCACTGCGCAAAAGATCTGCCGAAGCGAGTACGACGGCAAGGGGGGTACGCAGCTCATGCGAGGCATCCGCTGCAAACTGGCGCTGCCGTTCATACGCCTCACGCACGGGCTTCATGGCACCACCGGAAAGCACATAACCTACACCGGCAGCAAATACAAGAGATACCACACCAAGAACTGTAAGTGCCGATGTTGCTTTTTCCATGCCATTATACATTGCTGTGACATCCTTGCCGACATACACTGTCTGGATTGGCATGGGTGAGCTGAATACCCGCTCGGCGGTCATCATCACTTTTATCTGATGACCGCCAATTGTCTTTGTGAATACACGCACCTCCCCCTCAGATGGATTCCATGTTCCTACAATATCGAGAATAAAGGATTCAATACGAAATGAGGCGCGTGAAAATTTTACCAATCTGCCACGCTCATCAAAAACGTAGTAAAAAAGGCGGTCATTGGTGCTCCGGTACAATTTCGTTTCATCCAAATCCCCGTCCGCATGGAGTTCAAAATAGGCTTGTGATTCCGCTACACTGTCTGCCGTATCTAAAAGCTCACGTGCCTGCTCCGATGTAATCGCCCACTCCATCGTCTTATGCATGGCAAAGAGGAGGACGATGACAAGCCCTCCCATGACGAATGCATAGCGCAACATAAGCCGAAGTCTGCTGCGTCCAAAGATATTATGCTCATTCAACAATGCGTTGTCTCCAGCTTGTAGCCAACGCCGCGCACAGTCTTGATGACCGATCCCTCTCCTTCCGCATCGAGTTTTTTACGCAGCATTTTCATATAGGAGTCGATATTATTGGAACTTACATCGGCTTCAAGCCCCCAGATACGATCTAGGATAATATCCCGAGGTACCACAATACCGATATTCTGTGCAAGCAGATCGAATAATTGGAATTCGCGCGGTGAGAGCTGAATCAGCTTTCCGTTTTTCTCCAGAATATTGGCTGTGCGGTTTAGTTTAAATCCGCCAATCTCATCTACCTCATGCTGAATCCGCTGTGTTGACCTGCGCCCAAGTGCACGCAGACGTGCGAGCAGCTCGGAAAACTCAAATGGTTTGACGAGATAATCATCTGCCCCTGCATCAAGACCTACTACACGGTCCTCCACCGAATCCCGTGCCGTCAGCATAAGGATTGCACGGTCATAACCATTCCTCCGCAGCCGCGCACATGCCTCTACACCTGTTTCCCCCGGCATCATCCAATCTAGGATGAGAATATCATATTCTGTGTACATTGCATATTCATATATATCATCACCATCGGTCACCCACTCAACTTCGATCTCGTTTTGCTCGAGCATATACTGAATGAGTTTCCCAAGACGCAGATCATCCTCAGCAAGCAGAACGCGCATCTCATCATCTCCCTATTCTTGTTCTGTATGTTATGAGAATTATATGCAAAAGGGGTGAAAGATAGCTGAAAACCGATCGCTCACGGTGCATGATCTACAGCGATCATGCGATAAAAGACCAATGTCCCAAGACCATATCCCGTCACCATGATAATCCCCATCGGCAGTGCTGTTTGGTCGCCCGCAATCCCGGTCAGAGGCATAGCACAAGCACCCAGCAGCATAGAAAAGCAGCCAATCAACGCAGATGCACTGCCTGCATTTTTCCCCTGCCGCGACAGTGCAAGCGAAAAACTCGCTGCCCCCATTACTGAGAGCGGAACAATCGTGATAAAGAGCAGGATGAGAATCACCGCAAGCGATACAGAGAAATAAAATCCAAGCAGAAGCAGCAGACTTCCCGCAAGCGGAACGAGCACGGAATATTTTAGAATTACAATATCAGGAATCCGCCCTGCAAGGCGTGCCGGAAGGACCCCGGCAATCAGAAGGCCTGCCCCGATGCCGGCAAAGATCATGCTGTAAACCTGCGGTGAAACGGCATAAATGTTTTGAAAAACAAAGGAAGAGCCGGAGAGATAGGAAAAAAATGCCCCAAACACAAAGCACTGCAGCAGACAGTGTCCGAGGAAATACCGATCGCGGAAAAGCACTGGGAATTTCTTCAGCGAGTCTGTCATATTCTCGCTGCGAGATTCTTTCGGCAAGGTTTCCTGATAAACAAGTGTTGTTCCCGCAAGAAAAACGCCAATCACTGTCAGCAGTACAAAGGTCGCACGCCAGTCAGCAAAAAGCAGAATCTGACCGCCAATAACAGGCGCGATAATCGGAGCAAATCCGTTCACCATCATAAGTACAGCAAAGAACCGCGTCAGTTCCACTCCCTCGCAGACATCACGCGCAATGGCCCGTGCAATGACAATGCCGCTTGCCCCCGCAAACCCCATGAAAAAACGAAAAAAGAGAAAGATATATATGTCCTCAGCAAGGACACAGCCAAAGGCTGCACCGACAAAGACCAGCATACCGACAAAGAGCGGTCTGCGTCTTCCGAGCAGATCACTCAGGGGGCCTGCAAGAATCTGGCCAAGCGCCATGCCGAGGGTCGTCATCGTCAGCGTCAGCTGCACAAGCGAGGTGGATACATTCAAATCCCGCTGTACCTCCGGCAGAGCCGGCAAATACATATCTGTTGAAAGCGGTGCAATGGCTGTCATCATTCCCAGGAAAATAATCAGCCATAGACGTCGGCGTTCAGTCATTTCTATAAATCTCCTTCTAGGATTCATGCAAAGCACAGCAATCGCCGGATGCATCCACTTTTTTCCTGCACCTCATCAGCCAGTCTTTGAGTGTTTCCCAGATTGCTGTTGCAATGACAATTCCGGCAGCAATGGAGACCGCATAAAGGAAAGTTTTGATTCCCTGTGTGCCAAATCTCCCCCAGTCACCTAATACCGCATAGAACATCGTGCGGTAGAGCGAGCCACCGGGCACCATAGCGATTACCCCGATGATGAGAAAGATGGTTGCAGGACACTTATAAATGCGTGCCAGAAGTTCTGCCGAAATCGTAGCAAAGACCGCCCCCGCAAAGAATCCCGCAAATTCGTTCCATCCGAGCGCCGGAAAGAGGAGAGTGAATCCCCAAGCTCCCATACAGACAACCGCCCCCATAATGGCATCCTTGATGTGCCCATGCCATAGGAGATGAAAACACAGCCCCCCGACAAATGATGTCAGCAAATAGACCCACCACAACGTTTCAAAGGCAATGATCGTTCCGGACGCGCTGAATGCAAACCCCGCTGCAATGAGCAAGCTCAGAATGAATGCCTCTGCACATTTTAATAGCCCGGAGATGGTCTCCTGACTAAACATGTCGCGAAGTGAGTTCATCAACGCAAGCCCAGGAATCACAGGCATAATATTTCCCATATTGATCGCAGCAGGATGAATCTCCATACCAAACCACATGAAGGAGTTTGCAAGCATTCCTCCGACAAAGCTGAGCAGGACAAGGGCAAAGTATGGATTCAGTTTCGTTTGGCTGAGCAGATACTGCAAAAGCCGCAGGAGCACGCCCACAATGCCTGCACAGGCAGCATCCTCCAGCCGGCCTCCAAAAGTGCTGGGATTACAGGTGTGAGCCATTGTGCCTGGCAAAGCACAGG